>NZ_JBTVVN010000021.1:0-69313 GCF_054819755.1 Clostridium sp. DL1XJH146 | reverse complement strand
ATTAAAAGATTAAAAGATTAAAAGATTAAAAGATTAAAAGATTAAAAGATTAAAAGATTAAAAGATTAAAAGATTAAAAGATTAAGGAGTATTTTGGAATTATATTATAGTTTTCTATTTGAAGGTTTAAAATTAAAAATGAAGTGGTGTAGGATAAGTATTCCCTGCCGCCTTAAGATTAACAATTTGTTTTGAAGAACCATATTGGATAGGAGTATTTTAAAGAATAGATGATATTTCACAAAGCACATTAAGATATAATCTAATGTGCTTTGTTTATGAAAATAGTGGATAGTATCTATTGTTTTTGAGAAAGTATCATAGAAATTTCATTAACGTCTTTATCGCCACGGCCTGATAAGTTGATAATGATAGTTTTGGAAGAATCTAATTCTTTGGCCATTTTAATGGCGTGGGCTATAGCGTGTGAGCTTTCGATAGCTGGGATTATTCCTTCAACTTTTGATAGTTCTAAGAAGGCTTGCAAAGCTTCGTCATCAGTTACACTTACATACTGGGCTCTACCGCTTTCTTTATAGAAGGAGTGTTCTGGTCCAACACCTGGGTAGTCAAGTCCAGCTGCCATAGAATAAACAGGTAGTGGTTCGCCTTGTTCATCTTGAAGGAAATGACATCTGAAACCGTGAATTATTCCAGGAGTACCTAGAGAGAGGGTAGCGGCATGCATATTTGTATCTAGTCCTTTTCCAGCGGGTTCTACTCCTACAAATTTAACGTCTTTATCTCCATAGAAAGGTGAGAATAGACCTATTGCATTGCTTCCACCACCTACACAAGCTACTAAATAATCAGGTAATGAGTTTTCTAATTCTAAAATTTGTTCTTTTGCTTCTCTACCTATTACAGATTGAAAGAAATTAACCATTGCAGGATAAGGATCAGGGCCAACGGCTGAACCGAGCATATAGTAGGTATCAGCGTGATTTTCAATTAAATCACCTAAAGCAGCATTTACGGCTTCTTTTAAAGTTCTCATACCATGAGTTACAGGGATTACTTTAGCTCCTAATAGCTCCATTCTAAATACATTTAAAATAAATTTAGTTACTAAATAAATTCACCTTAGCTCTTGATGTAGAAATATTGAATATCATCATAATGAATGGAGTTGCAATAGCATTGATTAGAGCTGCAGGAAGAACTACACCAGCAAATAATATTTTGAATGGAGCAGGTAAGCCTACAATTAATAATGCTGAACCTAGAAAAATAGAGCCACTAATTATTGTTCCAAGTCCACCTACTAACACAGAGGTCGCTAGGTTTTTGATTGAAGAAGTAAGAGATTTTCTAAAAGGGATCAATAAAGCAAACATTACGTTAGCAGTAATTATTTTATCGATTATATTTGGTAATTGACCACCAGGGAAGCCCGTTGTTAAAGCTGTTAATATACCACATACAATTCCGGAGAGTAAAGCTTGCTTATAATCATTGTTTATAATAACTATAATGAATAACATAACAAGTGCAAAATCTGGCTTAACTCCGAATAAAATAGGTGGAGTTATTTGGTGAAGTATTAGTCCAATAGAGAGTAATAAAGAATTGATAATTAGTTTTTTTAAATCGTTTTTCATATGAATCGCCCCTTAATTAATTTTTAATAATATTTTTTTGCAATAAAAAAACTCCGTCCTAATAATAGGACGAAGTGTATTCGCGGTGCCACCTAAATTATACTGATAACAAATATGAACAAAAATACATTCATATAAATTAAAGTACATCTCTTTTCAGATACTAACATATCCTATCGCTATAACGTGCGAAACACGGTAAATACTACTATCCTAAGATTTCGGTTTACGTCTAACAGGTCCATTCATAACAAAACGTCGTATCGGGATTTCACCATCCCCGACTCTCTATAACTAAGATTTGAAATTACTCTTCCTGATCAATGACTTTGATAATTTAGTTTGTTAATTTATAATTATTGTATATTCATTGTTTCTTTTTGTCAATAAAAAAATGAAAAAAAAATATAACTAAAAAAAGTTTTCAATACAATTGAAAACTTTTAATAAAAATATTATCGCTCTTCTCTTGGTTCTCTGTCTCGTCCAAGAAAAGATATTGAGTAAAGTCCAGCAATCCCTACTAAAGCATAAACTACTCTACTAAATGCAGTTAAATCTCCAAATAAAGCTGCAACTAGGTCGAATCTAAAAAACCCGATAAGTCCCCAATTTACTGCACCGATGATTACGAGTATAAGGGCTGTAATATCTAATGCTTTCATAATAATACATCTCCTTTTTATAATTCTTTCGAAGTTAGTATTACCAGTAACGAAAAAAATATTACTATTTGATAGCAAAAGTTTACAGATTTGATTTAAAAAAGTATGTATTACAATTTTATATTTCTATCAATTGGTTGAGATAAAGAAATAAATGTATCTGTTCTCTGTACGCCTTCAATACTTTGAATTTTGTTCATAAGGAGGTCCTGGAGATCAGAAATATTTTTGCATATTACTTTTGAGAAAACAGAGTATTCACCTGTTGTATAATGTAATTCAACTATTTCTGTAATTTTCTTTAACTCTGAAAGAACAGAGTCATATGAGGAAGCTTTATCTAAAAATATTCCTACAAAACAACAGACATCATATCCTAATTTTGAAGTATTTAAAATTAGTTTTGTTCCTCTGATTATACCTAGATCTTCCATTTTTTTCATTCTTACATGTATAGTACCACCACTAACGTGACACTTTCTTGCAATTTCAAGATATGGGGTTCTTGAGTCTACTATTAAAATATCTAATATTTGTAAATCCAGTTCATCTAATCCGTTTATATGAAAATTCATAAAAATCACCTCTATAAATTTAATACGTAACAACATTATAACAGAATTATTGATAATTTATCAAAAAAAATATTACCTCAATACAGCATTATTATGATAATAATTAAGTACATACTAATATTTTATTACATTGCCAATAATTTAGCAAATAAATTATGAATATAATAATAAATATATATATATATTTTTATTATATTTGCAAAAAATACAAACATAAGTATATAATTATACCTATATTTACAATATTGCCTTAAAAATATTATTTTAATACTTTAATGAGATATAAATAATATTATTATTAATATCTTTAATATCTTTAATATCTTTAATATTTTATAATAAAAATGTATAATATTATTACATAAGGATTTTAAAAGGAGGACGTAAAATGGAATGGACAAGTTTGATTTTGAGAATGTTAGGTATAGTTATTGTAGTGGTGGTGGTTTATAATTTTCTAAAGATTTATGTACTTGATAAAATTAAAATTAATAAATGGTTAGTTTTAGCTTTATCAGCGGTATTTTTTATACTACCAGGTTTTTTTGTTATCAATAATGAAGTATTAGGTACTTGGATACAATATTTATTTTCAATTATTTTTGTGATTTTGTTTATGTGGTTTTTGGATTTAGCAGGATGGACTAATAAATCTCGAGGTAGAAAGTCTACTAGCAATAAGAACACTAGCAAATACGCACAAAACAAACCTAAAGCAAAACCTTCAAGAGTTGACAAAACAAATATGGAAGTGATTCAAGAAAAAAAGAATAAAAAAAACATGTTTAAGAAAAAATAAATGAAATTTTATGTGATTTGCAAATGAAGTGGAGGATATGAGATGTTTGATTGCCATGTGCATAGTGATAAATCTTCTGACTCTATATTAAACATATGTGATATAGTGAATAAGATTAAAGATGATAATTTAGGTATTATTTTGACAGAGCATATTGATTTGAATTATCCGGATAAAGAACTATTTAAGTTAGAAACAGAAGAGTATATAAAAAGTTACTATAAATATAGAAGTGATAAACTTTTACTTGGAATTGAAATTGGATTAAGTATAGGTTTTGAGAACCAGTACACTAAAATAATAGATAATAATGATTTAGATTTTGTGCTTGGTGCAGTGCATGAACTAGAAGGAAAAGATTTATATGATGTTAAGGAAATATACGTAAATCCTAAGAAGGAAGTTTATGAAAAATACTTTGAATATATGCTTGAATGTATAAAAACAAACCCATATATAGATTCTTTTGCTCACATTGACTATATTTGTAGATATGCGACTTATAAAGATACGGAAATATATTATAATGATTATTCGGAATATATAGATGAAGTTCTAAAGGCATTGATTCAGAGAGGAATTTGTTTTGAAATAAACACTAGAAGGTTGGGCAATAAAAGCGTTTATGATGCTCTTATGAAGATATATAGACGTTATAATGAACTAGGTGGAGAATATATTACCATTGGTTCTGATGCTCATCTAAAAGAGAATATAGCTATGAATTTTGAAGAGGCGAAAGAAATAGTTCGTAGCTGTGGACTAAAACCTGTTTATTTTGTTAATAGAAAAATGAAACTTTTATAATTATGAGGCTAAAATTGCAATGTTTAATTTTATGAAAAAAAGTAGAATGAAGGTTTAGAGCTCAGTAGAGGATGATTTTCTTTGTTTTTTTAGATAATCTTTTATTAAATAAAAGATTTCCGAAGAATGAGGAAATCATCCTTAATTGTGCATTGGGTTAAAGCCATTGTGCATTGCTTTAAAGCCTATTCTACAAATATAGCTGATGAGAGAGCTCTTTTATCAGCTTCTAATATAACTCTTACAACATACCAAGAATTCGCAAAGGATTTTGTTTTGAAATTCCAGTCTATAGTGTTTTTAGTACAGATTTGTTCTTTGATTATTTTTCCTCCGTTTGATATGAGTTGAATCTTATAAATTTTATTTAAAGGATCTTTAGCACTGATGTTGAATTCTATTTCTGAAGATTTATCTAAATTGATTTTTGAGCCCATCAAGTGATTATTAGCTTTGACAAATAATTTTAAGGACCTACTTTCAGTTGAATATATTTGTCTTTTTTTAAAAGCATTGTATAGCGAAGATTTGCTTAAATCACCAGTTATAACTGCAGTTAAATTTTCTTTGTCTCCCCAATTTTTATCATGGTTATCTTGAGAATTAATAGCTGCTAGGTGCCACCCTTTATCTAAAAGGGTAAAATATGTTTTATCATACCTTTTGTATTTAAATGGAGGAGCACCATTTCCAACCTCTATAAGGTTTATTGTGTTTTCAAATTCGTTATAATTATTAAATTTGAGAATAGTTTTATCTGGATGATTTATAGAAATAATACAGTTGTTTTTTTCTGCGGATTTAGCAAGTGTACTCAAGTTTTTATAATGATTATTTATCAAAGTACTAATAAAGATAACATTATAATGGCCTTGTCCTTTAATTTTTACTTCGTACCCAGGTAAAGCTATGAATTTGTTTTTAATTGACGATTTTTCGCATAGTTTAACTAGTGCATCCCATTTTCTTTTTGTTTTTGATTTATAAGTAGTATCTTTATTCAGTGTTGAAATATGGTCTGTTATAAATATAAAATCCAATTTATTTTTTAAAGCAGTTTTGCAAGCTTCAGCAGGGGAGCCTTTACCAGTCGAATAATTTGTATGGCAATGGGGTATGCCATAGTATACATTATGAGAAGAGTCTTTTTCTATAATAAAGTTACTATTAAATTCATAAGAACGTTTATCCTTGAATGAAATCTTTACTTTTAGTTTGTGTTTTCCTGTTTTTAAATTTTTTTTAAGTATACATTTTATTTCATTATTATTTTGTTTGAATTTTAATTTTTTATTGTCTAAAGTTATTCTTATTTTAGATTTTTCTAAAGGAAAAGATTCTCTTTGTAAAAATTCAATAGTAATTTTAGGTTTCTTTTCACTAATGATTTCATTGTTGCTAGGTGATATTTTTATTTTGTCTTTCAATACTATTCTCCATCTAATTGTTATTATATAATTATTGTATGAATTTATTTGTGAAAGGGTAGAATATTTTTTAAATTAGTGTGAAGTGTGGAATGTGAAGTGTGAAGTTAAGGATGTTTCTCACACTTCACACTTCACACTTCACACTAAAAAAAGTGGCCAAAGCCACTTTTTTAACTACATCCTGTAGTTGAACCACAATCTAAGCATATCTTACAAGTACCATTTCTCACCATTCTAGTACTTGAACATACGGGGCAAACGCTATCGTAAACCCTCTGACCTTCAGGTTTTTGTTCTGTAGGTATTTTGTCTTCAGTATGTGATTCTTCTTGTTCAATAATATTATTTGAGGCTACATTTATTTCAATGTTTTCATGATTTTCAGGTTTTACCTGACAGCGAGTATAATTTCCTAATTCTATATCAATAATTTTACTTATTAAGTCAGATATAGATGTGACATATTTTATATTAGGATGTCTTAATACAAAGCCGTATGGTTCGTATTTCTGACCCCTTAGCATATTAGCAATATCATAAGGTGGTACGTGATATTGTAGCATAACTGATATAGATTTAGAAAGAGAATTTAAAAGTCCACTAATAATTGTCCCTTCCCTGTCAGTTGTAATATAAATTTCACTTATTTCATTACGTTGGTTCCTGTTTACGGTTGTATAAATTTTCACATCATCAATCTGGGCAGGATGAGTTGTTCCGGTTCTTATACCAATAAGTTTTTCTCGTTTAGAGAAATGTTTGTTTTCTGTTTCTTGTAAATTAGTAGTTATATCCATTTGGGGATCAGTGTCTAATATGAAATCTAATTCTTCTTGAGTTAATTCCTCAGTAATTGGATTATCAAGTTTGCTTTTATTAGTATTTTCAATAGGGTCTAAATTAGTAGCAGCTATTTTATTTTCTGCTTCAATAAGTGTTTCATTTAAATTCTTGGCTTTAGCTAGTAGTTCTGTATATGATAAATCTTCAAGGTTAGATTTTTCACTATTTGATAAAGTATTGTTTAATGGTTGACTTGCTTTTGAACCATCTCTATATAGAGATATTCCTTTAACTCCTAATTTCCAAGATTTTAAAACAACATTTTCAAAATCTTCTATTGTAGCTGAATTGGGAAGATTTACTGTTTTTGAAACTGCACCTGAAATTAAAGGGGTAATTGCAGCTACAAACTTAACATGACCCATAGGGGAAATATATCTTTCACCTGAACCACAAATATTTGCAGTATCAAAAATAGGGAGATGCTCTTCTTTTAAATGTGGAGCACCTTCTATTTTTCCATCAACAATTTTTTCGTATTCAAATCCATCTTCTTGAACAACTTCAGTTCTCATAATATATTCTATAATATCGGTAACTTCATTAGCATTATAACCAAGATTTGTTAATGCTGTGCTTAGTACAGGATTAGCTATTGTCATATAGCCACCACCGGATAGTTTTTTATATGCAACATGGCTAAAGAATGGTTCTATGGATGTAGAGCCACAATCCATAGCTAATGAAATAGTGCCAGTTGGAGCTATAACAGAAACTTGAGCATTTCTAAAACCATATTTATTGCCATATTCTAATGCATGTGACCACACATCTTTTGAAATTGAACTTAGCTCTTCAAAACCATTATCTAGTAGTAATTTATGATCTATTTTTAATGGTTCATAATTTAAACCTTCATAAGGTGTTTGTAATAATCCTGCTATTCGACAGTGATTTCTGATTACTTTAGACATAGATTTATTATTGATTTTATAACATTTAAATGACCCGATTTCCTTTGCCATTAAAGAAGATACAAAATACGAGTATCCAGTCAATATTCCTATTAAGGAAGAGGTGTAAGAACGAGCTTCTTCTGAATCATAAGGAAATCCTTTTACCATTAGTAGTGATGATATGTTTGAGATACCAAGGCCAGTAGTTCTGAACATATAGCTTTTTTCAGCGATATCTTCTGTTGGGAAATGCCCCCAATGTATAGAAGCTTCTAGGGCTAATTGAACTAATCCAACTATATGGATATAAGAAGATAAATCGAATTCATTTTTATCATCATCATAAAGTTTATAAATATTTATCGATGCAAGGTTACAAGCGGTGTCATCAAGAAATGCGTATTCACCACAAGGATTTGTAGAATTAATTCTATTTTTTCTTTCATTATATTCACCATCTTCCCCATAAGGGCATGTATGCCAAGCATTAAAAGTGTCATCGAATTGTGGAGCAGGGTCAGCACATTCCCATGAGGATTGATTAAATTTTTCCCATAAATTTTTTACTAGAATTTCTTTATCAATGGTATTGTCTACTCTTCCTTTAAGCGTTATAGTTGCTTCAGGAGATACGTGTAAATTATCGACTTTCTTCATAAATTCATCTGAAAATCTTACAGAGTTATTGCCGTTTTGACCTGATACTGTTTCATAAGCTTCACCTTCAAAACTAGCATCATATCCCATCTTATCTAATGCTCTAACTTTTGTTTCTTCTTTAGATTTCCATGATATAAAGTCTTCTATTTCAGGATGGTCAACATCTAAACAAAGCATTTTTGCCGCTCTTCTAGTAGTACCACCTGATTTTATTGCACCTGCGTTTCTATCAAAACCCTTTAAGAAACTCATTAATCCGGAAGAATAGCCACCACCAGATAGTTTTTCCCCTTTAGCTCTTAGCGTTGAGAAGTTTGTTCCTGTACCTGAGCCACCTTTAAAGAGTTTTGTTTCAGTTACATATTGTTCTGAGATAGAATGAGGACCAAGTAATCTATCATTTATAGATAAAATAAAGCAAGCAGATGATTGTGTACGAGTATAAGCATCATCACTTTCTAAAACCTTGTTTTCTTCTTCATCAAAATAGTAATGTCCTTGTTTGTTACCAAATATTCCGTATGATAGAGCTAATCCTGTGTTGAACCATTGTGGTGAGTTTGGTGCGTAAATTTGAGCTAGTAGCCCATATACCATTTCATCGTAGTATATTTGTTTTTGTTCTTGTGTTTTTATTAAACCTTCATCTACTAGTGCTTCGGTCCAAAAATTTACAAGTCTATGAGCAACTAATTTCATACTATTTTCATAGCCTAATTCATTAGGTACACCAGTTCTTCTAAAGTATTTAGAAGCTATTATATCACAAGCATTTTGAGAATAATTTTCAGGAAATTCTATATTATCCATCTGAAAAAGTAGATTACCTGTTTTATAATCTTTAAGATGCACATTTACTTTTTTCCAATTAAACATCTCAAAGACAGTTTTGTTAGAATCATTTTCTAACTCTTTTGTAAATCGGCGCTTAATAATTTCGTCTAGCGAATTAACTTTTAACATACCATTACCTCCTGCGATAAAATGCAAAAAAACTCTTATGTATATTTTATTCTATTTAGCATAAATTTACTAGAAACAATTTTAAGATTTATTGATTTTTTCTATATATAGCGATTAAATATATTGTTAATCACAATATATAGTATTATACTTGAATAAATAATATTATTCAATAGTTATTATTGAAAGGTGGGAAATTTGAATTTTAAAGCAAAATTTGATAAATTTAAATATAAGACTTAAATGACAAAAAAATTAGGAGGAAATTAATGATTTATAAATGGAAAGGAATAGAACCAAAAGTAGGAGAAGAGGTATTTATTGCAAAAAGTGCAGATGTAATTGGGAAAGTTGTATTAAAAAAGAATTCATCTATATGGTTTAATACTGTATTAAGAGGAGATTTAAATGGAATAGAAGTTGGCAACGATTCCAACGTACAAGATGGCACTATTATACATACAGATAGTAAGTATCCAGTTGTCATTGGAAAAGGAGTAACTATAGGACACAATTGCATAATACATGGATGTTCCATTGGAAATAGTTGTATAATAGGTATGGGAGCAACTATATTAAATGGCGCTAAGATAGGTAAAAACTCTATTGTAGGAGCTAATAGTTTAGTAACTCAAAATAAAGAATTTGAAGATGGTGTTTTGATACTAGAATCTCCTGCAAAGGCAATAAGAAAACTAACGGATGAAGAAATAGAAGGGATAAATATTAACGCTGAACATTATGTGGAGAGCGGGAGAGAGTACATTGAAAATCTTAAACAAATGAACAATGAATAATGCATAAAGGCAAAGGCAAAGGCAAAGGCAAAGGCAAATGCAAATGCACAATGCACAATGCACAATTTAGGATGATTTTACTGCGCAAAATCTTTAATTTATCTTATGGATTTGTTAGACTTTGGTGTTGTTAAATTGATAAATGTAACTATTCATCCCAATAGTCGTGAGTAAAGATATTCCGAATTAGAATAATATAAATGTAGTTATACAATCTACATTTAGAGGAGGAAGTAAACATGAAAAATAAAAATAAGTACCTTATAATTTTAGGCTTAAGTATTTTGATTATGGTATTTTTTGCTGTTTGGCTCCAATTATTTAGCGATGGAATAAGCGATGTTTTTAAGGATGACAATGAAATAGAAATAGTTTCAATATTAGATGGTACTTCAGGGTATACTATTGATTTGAACAAGGAAGATGAGGATAAATTAATACGATTAATTAATGATTCATCTTTTCAAAGCAAATTAAGTATTCTTCCGAAAGGTGGATGGTCATATAAACTTGAGATCTTAATAAATGATAATCCTGCTGAAATCATTGTAAACCATGAAGAAATTAAGTATAGTGGACGAGTATATACTGTTGATAATATAAATGAAATTATCGATACCCTTGATGAAATAAGTGAAGTATCAAAAAATCAATAAAGATATGTGTATAATATACATTAAAAACCTCTATTATGGCGATATACTGTATTTTGAACACTTTACTCTATGTAAAAAAACACTTTACATTTTGACAAAAGAAAGGATGGATATATATGAAAAACGATAATTATCATACTATGATTTTGATGTTAAAAGGACAATTAGATGGGGAAGAGGATGCTCTTGCCAATTTGAGTAATGCTTCTGCAATTATTTTTGAAATGGTTGATAGGATAAATTGGGCTGGTTTTTATATTAGGAGAGGGGAAGAACTTGTTCTTGGACCTTTTCAAGGAAGATTTGCATGTAATAGGATAAAAATAGGCAAAGGTGTTTGTGGAGAGGCTGTTTCAGATGATAGTATAAAGAGGGTAGATGATGTTCATAAGTTTAAGGGACATATAGCTTGTGACAGTGCCTCTAATTCTGAAATAGTAATTCCTATACATAGTGATGGTAAAGTTGTAGCTGTACTAGATATTGATAGTCCAGAGTTTGCTAGATTTACTGAAGTTGAAGAAAAATATCTTGCTGATTTTGTAAAAATACTTGAAGACAATATTAAATGGCAACAACTTTTTAAAATATAAATGCACAATGCACAATGCACAATGCACAATTAAGGAAGCTTCTCGTCTTGTTGACGAGAAGCTTTTATTTTATTAAATGATTAAAATATTTAATGAAAAAATCATGAAATATTGTGGAAGTAGAATTTTTTTGAAGGAAATAATTCAATATAAACGCTTTGAAATAGAGGGACTTTAATTTTGTCACTATTTTATACTGACATGAAGACGGTTTCTTTTGCTTGTACTCCTATGTTTTAGCTAATATACTTTAGCCATAGACAGAAAACAATATTCAATAAATTTTCTGAAAATTGCAATAATATTTTACAGACATTCATTATTATCTAAAATTAAAATTATAGGGGGAAAGCAAATGGCAAACACAGCTACAAATGTTCAAGGAAAAACAACGAGGGATAGAGTACAAGGATTTGGAAGATTTTTAAGTGGAATGGTAATGCCCAATATAGGAGCATTCATCGCATGGGGTTTTATTACAGCTTTGTTTATTCCAACAGGATGGTTACCTAATGAAAGCATGGCAACATTAGTAGGACCGATGATAACATATTTACTACCATTACTAATAGCGTATACAGGTGGTAAGATGGTTGGCGGAGTTAGAGGCGGAGTAGTTGGAGCTGTTGCAGCAATGGGAGTTATCGTAGGAGCTAGTATCCCAATGTTTATTGGAGCGATGATAATGGGACCTCTAGGTGGTCTTGTTATAAAGAAATTTGACGATTTAGTTCAAGATAAAATACCAACTGGATTTGAGATGTTAGTAAATAACTTCTCAGCAGGAATACTAGGTATGATAGTATCTTTAGTAGGTTTAAAAGTAATTGGACCTGTAGTAGAAGCTTTAACAACAGGACTTGGAAATGCAGTAGAAAAACTTGTTACAGCAAACTTATTACCAATAGCATCAATATTTATAGAACCAGCTAAAATATTATTTTTAAACAATGCAATTAACCACGGTGTGTTAACTCCTCTTGGAGCAGCTCAAGTAGAAGAATTAGGAAAATCAATATTCTTCTTACTAGAAGCAAACCCAGGTCCAGGACTTGGAATATTACTTGCATACTATGTTTTTGGTAAAGGAATGGCAAAGAACTCAGCACCAGGAGCTATTATAATTCACTTCTTTGGTGGAATACATGAAATTTATTTCCCATATGTACTTATGAACCCAGTATTAATATTAGCTGTTATAGCAGGTGGAGCAAGTGGAGTACTTACATTCTCACTTTTAGGAGCAGGACTAGTAGCTGCAGCATCACCAGGAAGTATAATAGCAGTAATGTCAATGGCACCAAAGGGTGGATTACTACCAGTACTTGCAGGTGTATTAGTAGCAACAGTAGTATCTTTTATCGTAGCAGGTTTCTTTATTAAAAGAGGAAAAAATAACGACGAAGAATTAGAAGCAGCAAAATCAAAAATGGTTGATTTAAAAGGAAAAGAGTCTTCAGTTGTCAAAGTAGCTAAAAAAGTAAATTTAATTGTAGTAGCTTGTGATGCAGGTATGGGATCAAGTGCAATGGGAGCATCTACTCTTAGAAATAAAGTGAAAAAAGCAGGATTAGATATCAAAGTTATCAATACAGCAATAGAGCAAATTCCAGAGGAAGCAGATATTGTAATAACACAAGAAAGCTTATCTTCAAGAGCGAAGGCTGCTGCACCAGGAGCACAACATATTTCAATTGGCAACTTTATGGGCACGCCGGTATATGATGAAATTGTTGAAAGTTTGAAAAAATAATATTACAAAATAATAAGACTAATTAAGAAGGCAGCGAATATTCGTTGCTTTTCTTTTTTTTTAAACTTATAGTATAAACAAATAAATTAGTTAGAAACTATTTATATACTAGTAAAAAACATTAAATATTGAGGTTAACTATTTAATGTTGTCATTATTTATTAGTGACAAATAGAATTATCTTTGAGTTGAGTTAAAGCTTTCAGAAGAATATAATTGAATTAGATAAAGAAATATTTGCAATTTGTCACCATTACCTGCAGGAGGTGAAATATGTCAGATATTAAGATCAGTTCTAGAGTGAAAAGAATTATTGAGATTTTATGTGATGCTGATGGTTCTATAACAGTTAAGAGTATTAGCAATAAATTATCTGTTAGTTCTAGGACTATTCTAAGAGAAATAGAGGATGTTGAAAAGTGGATTCTTTCAAATGGATTAGTTTTGAATAAAAAACCTAGGGTTGGATTAAGCATTGAAGGGACAATTGATGAAAAAGCTGAGTTGAAAAATTTACTAAATTTCGAGAGTGTCGAAAAAGTATTTTTGCCTAAGGAAAGGCAATCATTAATATTAAATGAACTTTTGCAACAAAATGAACCAGTTAAATTGTTTTACTTTACTACAATGTTTAAAGTATCAGAAGGTACAATCAGCAATGATTTAGATAAAGTTGAGAAAAAATTAAAAAGCTATGATCTGCAACTAATTAGAAAGCCAGGACTTGGAGTTTTTGTAAAGGGAAGTGAAAATGCTTTTAGAAAAGCAATGATAGCACTTCTATATGAATATTTAGATAAAAAACAGATATTAGAAATTATAAATGAAAAAGTTACAATAAATAATACTAAAGATAATGAAAGTTATTTAAATCAAACAAGAAATAGATTATTAAAGTTGATTGATAAAGAAACTATTTTAAAGTTAGAACAAATTGTTAGTGAAGCTGAAAATAATATTGAATACAAATTAGCCGATAGTTCTTATGTTGGATTGCTTGTGCATTTAGCTTTGGCAATAAAAAGAATTAAAAACAATGAGAATATAACAATGCAGAAGGAAGTACTAGATGAATTAAAACTATCAGAGGAATATATTATTTCTGAGAGTATTACAGATAGAATTTCTAAGGCTTTTGAAATAGATATTCCGGAATCTGAAATTGGATATGTAACAATGCATCTTAAAGGGTCAAAAATCAGAGATGTTGCTCAAAGAAAAGACGATTTGACTATTGGGAATTTTCAATTAATCAAGATGGCTAATAAAATTATAAAGATAGCTGAAAAAGAAACAGGTTATTCTCTTAAAAATAATAAAAATTTGTTATTAGGTTTGGTTACTCATCTACAACCAACTATAACTAGATTAAAAATGGATATGGAAATAAGAAATCCTCTGCTCCATAGTATAAAAGAAAAATACTTGGAGTATTTCGAAATAAGTAAAAAAAGTGTTTCTTTTCTTGAAGATTATTTTAAAAAAGAGATTCCAGAGTCTGAGATTGGATTTATAACAATGCATTTAGGTGCAGCAATAGAAAAAGCTAAAACTATAAGCAAGAAGAAATATAATGTTCTAGTATCGTGCACAAGTGGTATAGGTTCATCAAAAATGCTTGCAACAAGATTAGACCAAGAATTTAAAAACATAAAAATTGTAGATGTAGTATCAACAATAGAAATAGATGAACTTTTTATAAGACAAAATGATATAGATTTTATTATATCAACAGTAGATTTTAGTAATTGCTGTATTCCTGTTATAGTAGTTACTCCTCTATTAGTAGAAAAAGATATAGAGAAAATAAATGATTATATTTTCAGTTTAGGGATAATACTAGATGATGATAAAAAAGACAATGTTAAGGTTAATACAGTAAGTAAAAATTATGAATTTGGAAAAGTAACTTTAAGGGATAAAGCCTTTTCACTAATGATTTATAGCAAATCCATAGTAGAAATTATAGATAATTATTTTTATGCAGAATTAAAAAATATAGATAATATTGAAGCTTTGATTAGTGAAATTAGTTTATTGGTTTGTAAGAACAAAGATAAAGCTCAGAGTATTGAAAAAGATATATTAAAAAGAGAAAAGTCAGGGAGCACAATACTAAGAGATAAAGGATTGATATTGATACACTGCAAAACTGATGGTTTAGAGAATTTGAAATTAGGAGTTGTGCGATTAGAGAGACCAATAACAAGAAAAAATGAAGAAATAAAAATAGCTTTAATTATGTTAGCACCTAACAAAGCGGATAAAGAAGTTCTTGAGGTTATAAGTGAAATAAGCAAGAGTTTAGTTGTGAAAGAGCATTTTGTAGATGTAATTGCAAGAAGTAGCAAGGAAGAAATTATATTTGCAATAGAAGTCATTTTGAATAAATTTTTGTTAGATAGAACATTAGAAAATTAGGAGGGATCACATGGATTCAACAGTAAAGAAAACTAGTGGTAGAGATAGGGTACAAGGATTTGGAAGATTTTTAAGTGGAATGGTAATGCCCAATATAGGAGCATTCATCGCATGGGGTTTTATTACAGCTTTGTTTATTCCAACAGGATGGTTACCTAATGAAAGCATGGCAACATTAGTAGGACCGATGATAACATATTTACTACCATTACTAATAGCGTATACAGGTGGTAAGATGGTTGGCGGAGTTAGAGGCGGAGTAGTTGGAGCTGTTGCAGCAATGGGAGTTATCGTAGGAGCTAGTATCCCAATGTTTATTGGAGCGATGATAATGGGACCTCTAGGTGGTCTTGTTATAAAGAAATTTGACGATTTAGTTCAAGATAAAATACCAACTGGATTTGAGATGTTAGTAAATAACTTCTCAGCAGGAATACTAGGTATGATAGTATCTTTAGTAGGTTTAAAAGTAATTGGACCTGTAGTAGAAGCTTTAACAACAGGACTTGGAAATGCAGTAGAAAAACTTGTTACAGCAAACTTATTACCAATAGCATCAATATTTATAGAACCAGCTAAAATATTATTTTTAAACAATGCAATTAACCACGGTGTGTTAACTCCTCTTGGAGCAGCTCAAGTAGAAGAATTAGGAAAATCAATATTCTTCTTACTAGAAGCAAACCCAGGTCCAGGACTTGGAATATTACTTGCATACTATGTTTTTGGTAAAGGAATGGCAAAGAACTCAGCACCAGGAGCTATTATAATTCACTTCTTTGGTGGAATACATGAAATTTATTTCCCATATGTACTTATGAACCCAGTATTAATATTAGCTGTTATAGCAGGTGGAGCAAGTGGAGTACTTACATTCTCACTTTTAGGAGCAGGACTAGTAGCTGCAGCATCACCAGGAAGTATAATAGCAGTAATGTCAATGGCACCAAAGGGTGGATTACTACCAGTACTTGCAGGTGTATTAGTAGCAACAGTAGTATCTTTTATCGTAGCAGGTTTCTTTATTAAAAGAGGAAAAAATAACGACGAAGAATTAGAAGCAGCAAAATCAAAAATGGTTGATTTAAAAGGAAAAGAGTCTTCAGTTGTCAAAGTAGCTAAAAAAGTAAATTTAATTGTAGTAGCTTGTGATGCAGGTATGGGATCAAGTGCAATGGGAGCATCTACTCTTAGAAATAAAGTGAAAAAAGCAGGACTAGATATAAAAGTTATCAATACAGCAATAGATCAAATCCCAGATGAAGCAGATATTGTAATAACTCAAGAAAGTTTATCATCTAGAGCGAAAGCTTCAGCACCAAAGGCACAACATTTTTCAATAGATAATTTTATGGCAACACCTGTATATGATGAATTAATCCAAAAATTAAAAGAATCTAAAACAGTAAAAGCCAAAGAAGATGTTGTAGAAGAAAAAATAGAAGAAACAACAAAAATTGTTGAAACTCAGCAGACAATTTTGAGAAAAGAAAATATAAAGTTAAATATGAAATCTGTAGATAAAATTGAAGCAATTAAAATGGCAGGAAGATTGTTAGTAGATGCTGGATATGTTGATGAAAGTTATATCGATGCAATGCTTGAAAGAGAAGAATTGGTAACTACTTATATCGGCAACAATCTTGCAATTCCACATGGAATAGGTGAAGCTAAAAAATATATCAAGAAGTCAGGTATAGTAATTATTCAATATCCTGAAGGTGTTTCTTTTGGAGATGGAAATTTAGCTAATTTAGTTATAGGAATAGCAGGAAAAGGCGATGAGCATTTAGTTATATTATCTAATATAGCAACAGCTTTAGAAAATGAAGAGGATGTTAAAAGATTAATAGAAACTGATGATGTAAATCTAATATACAAAACATTCGTAGAAATGTAATAGAAGTTTTGGAGGTGTATAAGTATGATAGTTACAGTTACTTTAAATCCAGCTTTAGATAAGACTATGGAAATAGATGATTTTAATATACAAAAGGTAAATAGAGAAAAAAAATCTAGAGTTGACGCTGGTGGTAAAGGCATAAATGTTTCAAAAGTAGTTAAAGAATTAGGTGGAGAGAGTGTAGCTACAGGGTTTCTAGCAGGAAACTCTGGTAACTTTATAAAACAACAATTAGATAAATTTCAAATTGAAAATGACTTTGTTTTTACAGAGGGAGAGACAAGGACAAATTTAAAGATTGTTGATTTGAAGAATAAAACTTATACGGATATAAATGAAAATGGACCACTAATAGCAGAAAAAGATTTGGATAACATTAAGAATAAAATTGGTGAAATTTTAAAAAAAGATTCTGTGCTAGTGCTTTCAGGAAGTATACCTAAAAATTTAGATAGAGACTTATACACTAAAATGATTTTAGATGCTAAAGAAAAGGGAACTAAGGTAATTTTAGATGCTGATAGAGACTTACTTGAAGAAGGTATAAAAGCTGGCCCTTATTTGGTAAAACCTAATATAGATGAATTAGAGATGTTATATGGAGTAAAGCTAAATACAAAAGAAGAAATAATACAATGTGCAAAAAAATTATTTGAATATGGAATTAAAGTAATAGTTGTTTCATTAGGTGGAGATGGTTCTATATTCATAACAGAAGATCAAACGGCTGTAGTTGAACCTATAAAAGTAGATGTTAAGAGCACAGTAGGAGCAGGAGATTCCATGGTAGCAGCACTAGCTTTATCTCTTGATAAAAAATATCTATTTGATAAAGTTATAAGACTTTCAGTTGCAGCGGGTACAGGGGCTGTAATGATGGAAGGAACACAAGCACCGAATATTAAACATGTTTTAAAAATATTTGAAGAAGTGAAATATAAAATAGTTAAATAAAAAGTGAGAGGATGATATATATGAAGACAAAAGCAGCATTATTATACGGAAAATCTGATATAAGAGTTGAAGAGTTTGAATTACCAGAAATAAAAGATGATGAGATATTAACTAAGGTTGTTTCAAATAGTATTTGTATGTCAACTTATAAAGCAGCTAAACTTGGAACAGACCATAAAAGGGTACCAGAAGATATAGCAGAAAATCCAGTTATTACAGGACACGAATTTGCTGGGGAAATAGTTAAGGTAGGAGCAAAATGGCAAGATCAATTTAAGCCAGGTGAAAAGTTTGCAGTACAGCCTGCTTTAAATTATAAAGGTAGCCCATATTCACCAGGTTATTCATATAATTATTTTGGTGGAAATGCTACTTATACAATTCTTCCTAATGAATGTATGGAATTAGGATGTTTATTGAAATATGAAGGAGACGCATATGCATATGCATCACTAGCAGAACCAATGTCATGTATCATTGGAGCATATCATGCAAATTATCATACTAAGAACTTTGTATATGAACATTTTATGGGAATAAAAGAAGGTGGAAAGCTTGCACTTTTAGCAGCAGCAGGTCCGATGGGAATGGGAGCAATTGATTATATAGTTCATTGTGATAGAAAACCTAGTCTAGTGGTTGTAACTGATATAGATGATGAAAGATTAGAAAGAGCAGAGTCGATTTTGACTGTAGAAGAAGCAAAGAAAAATGGAGTTGAGCTTCACTATGTCAATATCAACACAGTAGAAGAGGCTGAAGAATATTTGATGGACTTAACAGGTGGAGAAGGATATGATGATGTTTTCGCATATGCTCCTGTTAGACCAGTAGTTGAAATGGGTGGAAATATTTTAGGAAAAGATGGTTGTCTTAACTTCTTTGCAGGTCCTACAGATAACAAATTCTCAGCAGAATTTAACTTCTATAATGTTCACTATGCTTCAACACACATAGCAGGTACAAGTGGTGGTAGTACAGAGGATATGATTGAATCATTAGATATGACAGCAAAAGGTTTAATAAATCCAGCTGTTATGGTAACTCATATAGGCGGATTAGAAGCTGTACCTAACACAATATTAAATCTTCCAAACATACCTGGTGGAAAGAAACTTATATATCCTCATATTGACATGCCTCTAACAGCAATTGATGATTTTGAAGAATTGGGCAAGGAAGATGAAAGATACAAAGCTTTAAGTGAAATAGTAAAAGCTAACAGTGGTTTATGGTGCTTAGATGCTGAAAATTATGTACTTAAGAACTTTTAAGGTAAAAGAAAATGTGCAATTTGCAATTTGCAATTTGCAATTAGCAATTAGCAATTAGCAATTAGCAATTAGCAATTAAGGAAGCTTCTCGCCGGTATGGCGAGAAGCTTCCTTAATTTATTAAATTAAAGATTTTGCGCAGCAAAATCATCCTCAATTGCAAATTGAACATTGCAAATTGCTAATTTGTCTTAAATAGCAAATTGCTAATTTGTCTTAGCCCTTCTAACGATTTTAATAAGTTCATTAGCAACTAACGGAACTAAACTTAGAGAGGCTACTAGTGCCCAGTCTGAAAGAGTTAATGGTGTAACCTTGAATAAACTGTTCAAACCAGGAGTTAGTACTACTACTCCTTGTAGGAATATGCCTATACCAATTGCATATATTAAAAACTTATTTGTAAATAAGCCAATTGTAAATATTGATTTTGTTTTACTTCTCATATTTAGAGAGCGAACTAATTCAGAAATACTCATTACCATAAATGCCATTGTCTGTGCATGCATAAGAGAACCAGGATAATTATATTCTCCAATTTTAAAAGCTGTTAATGTTAAGGTCGCAATTATAAAACCATTGAAAACTAAATTGCCTATATCCCCATGAAATATACTTTCATTTATTGACCTTGGCTTTTCTTTCATAACATCATCAGTACTAGGATCAACTCCAAGAGCTAGTGCTGGTAAAGTGTCTGTTATAAGGTTTATCCATAGTAGATGAATTGGACTAAGTGGAGAAGACCAATTTAAAATAATAGCTGTGAAAATAGCTATTATCTCACCTATATTACAAGATAATAGGAAGATTATAGTTTTCTTTATGTTATTGTATATATTTCTACCTTCTTCTACTGCCCTTACAATTGTTGAAAAATTATCATCTGTTAATATTAAATCTGCAGCCCCTTTAGAAACGTCAGTACCTGTAATACCCATAGCAACTCCGATATCTGCAGCTTTTAAAGAGGGCGCGTCATTAACGCCATCACCTGTCATAGAAACTATATTACCTTTAGCTTTTAAAGCTTTTACTATTCTAACCTTATGTTCAGGAGATACTCTAGCAAATATTCTAAGATCGTCTATTTTTGAATTTAATTCATCATCAGACATAGAGTCTAGTTCATGTCCGAATATTGCTTGATTTTCATCTTCGGCAATGCCCAAATCTTTAGCAATAGCAAAGGCAGTATTTTTGTGGTCGCCTGTAATCATAACGGTACGAATGCCTGATTCTTTGCAAAGTGAAATTGAATCTTTAACTTCCATCCTTGGAGGATCAATCATTCCTACCATACCAATGAAAACTAAATCTTTTTCCATCTCATCTATACTTATATGAGAACTATTTATTTTTTTGTAGGCAGCTGATATAACTCTTAGAGCTTCATCAGACATCCTATTTGATATTTTCATTAGTTCTTTTTTTAGTTCTTCTGTTAGGTCAACTTCTTTTCCATCTATTAGTGCCCATTTTGAAACTTTTAGTATACTGTCTATAGCTCCCTTAGTCATAACATAGTTTTCGCCGTTATATTTATTTAGTGTTGTCATCAATTTTCTATCAGAATCAAATGGTATTTCATTAATTCTTAAATGGATTTCATTTAATTTATTTTTTAGTAAATTATAATTATATCCTATTTGTAAAAGTGCAATTTCGGTAGGGTCACCGGTTTTGGAATCCTCTGAATAGGTTGCATCATTGCACAAAACAAGGTTCTCTAATAACAATCTATGGGTAGTGTTATCAATATTTAATTTGTTTGCGTCATCTAGTATTTTATCAGAATAAAATTTAGTTACTGTCATTTTATTTTGAGTTAATGTTCCTGTTTTATCTGAACAAATTACATTTACAGAGCCCAAAGTTTCAACAGCGGGTAATTTCCTTACTATTGCATTTTCTTTTATCATTTTTTGGACACCTATAGCAAGAACAATAGTTACTATTGCGGGAAGACCTTCTGGAATTGCCGCTACAGCTAGACTTATAGAAGTTAAAAACATTTCAAATAAGTCTCTGCCTCGTAGCATACCGATTGCAAAAATTAGTGCACATATGCCAAGAGCGCCAAACCCCAGTAATTTACCTAATTGTGCTAATTTTTTTTGTAATGGAGTTAATTCTTTTTCTTCTTTTTTTAGCATTGAGGCTATTTTACCCATCTCAGTATCCATACCTGTAGAAACAGCAACACCTACACCTCTACCATAGGTACATAGGGTAGACATAAAGGCCATATTCTTTTGGTCACCTATAGGGACCTTTTTATTTTCAAAAGTTAAAGTAGCATCCTTATCTGAAGGGACAGATTCTCCTGTTAAAGCAGATTCTTCTAATTTTAAATTTGCACTCTCTATAAGGCGTAAATCACATGGTATATATCTTCCAGCATCAATGATTAGTATATCGCCAGGAACTACCATTTCAGAATTTATTTCTACTAGTTCACTATCCCTTTTGACAAGAGCTTTTGGTGTAGAGAGTTTCTGTAATTCATCAAGGGCTTTTTCAGCTTTAGATTCTTGGATTAATCCAATTACAGCATTTAATAATATAACAACACCTATAATAATTGCATCGCTAGTCTCACCTATAGTTGCAGAAATAATTGCTGCAATTATTAGAATATAAATCATTGCATCATTGATTTGCTCAAAAAATAATATAAAAATAGATTTTTTCTTATTTTTTGCAAACTTGTTATATCCATATTTTTCTAGTCTGGATGTTGCCTCAAAAGAAGATAACCCTTTAATAGCATCAGTATTTAGCTGAGATAACACATCATTTTTACTTTTACTGTACCACACAAAACCACCTCCTCTTATAGTTTATACATTATATTTATAATTATTAGTTAAAATGCTTTCTAGATTGTCTAGTTAGTATCTATTTTAGCCAAGTATTATAACTTGCATCAGAAGGCATTCTCCAATCTCCTCTAGGTGAAAGACTTATTGTACCTACTTTTGGACCATCTGGAATTGCTGATCTTTTAAATTGTTGAGTAAAAAATCTTTTTATGAATTTATCAAACCATTTTTGGATTACTTCTTCACTATACTTATTTTTGAAAGCATTATTTGCAAGGAAAATAATTTTTTCGGGTTTAGCACTGTGTCTTATGAAATAGTATAAAAAGAAGTCATGAAGCTCGTAAGGACCCACAATATCCTCTGTTTTTTGAGTTATTTCGCCACTGGAATCTTTAGGTAACAATTCAGGGCTTACAGGGGTCTCAAGAATATCAATTAGTATATCTGATATATCTTGTGTTACTTCTCTATCAGCAACATATTTAACTAAATATCTAACAAGAGTTTTTGGAACAGAGCAGTTTACAGAGTACATAGACATGTGGTCTCCATTATATGTAGCCCAACCTAAAGCAATTTCTGATAAATCTCCTGTGCCTACAAGTATTCCTTTTTCTTTGTTTGCAAGGTCCATAAGAATTTGAGTTCTTTCTCTTGCTTGAACATTTTCATAAGTTACATCGTGGTTTTCTATTGGATGACCTATATCTTTAAAGTGTTGAAGACATGCATCAACTATGTTTATTTCTCTAAAATCAGTTCCAAGTTTTTTACAAAGATTAACTGCATTCCAATAGGTTCTATCAGTAGTTCCAAAGCCAGGCATAGTTACTGTGATTATATTTTCTCTAGGGATATCTAGAAGATCATATGTTTTAACCATTACAAGTAAAGCTAAGGTAGAATCAAGACCTCCTGAAATACCAACAACAGTTTTTTTGCAACCTATATGAGTAAGTCTTTTAGCAAGAGCTGCTGTTTGTATGCTGAAAATTTCTTTGCACCTTATTTCTCTCTCTAGTTCATTTGATGGAACAAATGGGTGCATATCAATAAATCTATCAAAATTGTCAACTCTAACATTAGTAAATGTAAAAGGAATAGTTACTGGTTCTAAATTATCATCAATAATACTATCTCTAAAAGTAATGTTAGTAATTCTTTCATTATTTAATTTATCTACATCAATAATTGAAGTCATAACTTCATTTTCTCTAGAAAATCTTTCGTTTTCATTGAGAATAGCTCCATTTTCAGATATTAGCATATGGCCACTAAAAACTAAATCTGTAGAGGATTCATAAACGCCAGTTGAAGAATATAAATAAGCAGCTATGCATCTAGCACTTTGAGATTGAACAAGGTTTTTTCTATAGGTTGATTTACTAACAAGTTCATTAGAGGAAGATAAGTTTCCTATTATGTTTGCTCCCATAAGAGCTAGTCTTAAGCTTGGTGGAATTACAGACCATAAGTCTTCACAAATTTCAAACCCAAATTTAAAATTACCACTTTTAAATATTAAATTTGTACCAAAAGGAATATTTTCTTGGAAAAATAAATTTATATACCGTGATGTTATCTTACTTCCTCTAGAAAACCAACGTTTCTCATAGAATTCTGAATTATTTGGTATATAACTTTTGGGTATTATTCCTAAAATTTTACCGTTGAAAATAACATAGGCACAATTATAAAGTATAGATTCATTCAGTAATGGAGCGCCTACAGAAATTAATATATCTTTATTATTGGAAAATCGACATAATTCTCTTATGGCTTCTTCAGATTTATCCAATAAATGTTGTTGATTGAATAAGTCTGCGCATGTATATGAAGTTATGGCGAGTTCAGGTAAAACTAATAGCTTTGCTTGTTGGTCTATTGCTAAATCAATGCATTCTTCAATTTTTTTTAAGTTGTAATCTATATCAGCAACTCTTGTTTTTGGACAACCAGTTGACACTTTTATAAAATTCATATTTTTACCCCTTTCTTTGAATAACCTCTACATTCTATAAAATTTTCATAAAATGATTTTTGAAATTTATTCTAATAAATATTTGTCTAATAATAAAGTACACTTTTAGAAAATAGATGTCAATAAAAAGCATTACATGAGGAGCGTAGAGAATTAAAGGAAAAATGAATAAACTATACATATGTTAAACTAAACAACCTTAAACGGTATTAGATAACCTTTTATAGAATAAAATAAAACTTTAAAAATAATTTTAAATATGTTATAATATAAATATATTAACAAAAGAAAATATTTTATATTTTCCTAATAAAAATAATTTCTTTTAAAAGCAATATTGTATTACAAACTTTAATTTTGATGGATTAGCTATAAAATAATATTTCTGTTTATTAAAAAAAATTTATGATATATAATAAAAGTATAATATCTTAAATAAAAGGAGGTTACAATAATGTTATGGGCACAGCTTCTTATTTGGATAATAATTGCCGTAGCAGCTTTGGTTATTGATGCTGTTACTTCATCATTTTTCTTCATTTGGTTTACAATTGGAGGAATTGTTGCAATCGTATTGGTATTAGCACAGATTAGTTTTTCAATTCAAATAATAGTTTTTATTGCAGTAAGTTTAATATGTATGTTGATAGGATATCCAATTGTCAAAAGAACTATCAAAGATACAGTTCCATTTACACCAACAATGGAGCAATCTTATATTGGACATGTTTTTGTAGCAGAAGTAGAAATAGAAAAAGAACAATTAATTAAATATGAAGGAATATATTGGACAGCTAAAAATGTTGGTGAAGTAATAGAAAAAGGCGATGAAGCCAAAATTGTAGGTCTAGAAGGTACTAAATTGTTAGTTGAAAAAGTTAAATAAAATTAATAAAAATAATAAAATTTAAGGAGGATATATTATGGGTAACATTTTTATTGGCATTTTGATAATACTTATTTTAGTTTCATTTGTTTCTTCTATTAAGATAGTTCACACAGGGCAAGTTTTTATCGTAGAGAGGTTTGGTCAATATCATAGGACATTAGAACCAGGGTGGCATTTAACTCTTCCATTCTTTGATTTTGTAAGAAGGAAAATATCTACAAAGCAACAAATTTTAGATATTCAACCACAAAGTGTTATTACATTAGACAATGTTAAAATATCTATTGATAACGTAATTTTCTACAAAGTAATAGTTCCTAAAGATGCTGTTTACAATATTGAGGATTATAAATCAGGTATTGTTTATTCAACAATAACTAATATGAGAAATATTGTTGGTGAAATGACATTAGACCAAGTATTATCAGGAAGAGATAGAATAAATTCAAAATTACTAGAAATAATTGACCAAATAACGGATGCATATGGTATTAAAATACTTTCAGTTGAAATTAAGAATATTAATCCACCAGTTGAAATTCAACAAGCAATGGAAAAACAAATGAAAGCAGAAAGAAATAAGCGTGCATTTATTTTAGAAGCAGAAGGTGCTAGACAAAGTGAAATAGAAAAAGCTGAAGGTGAAAAGCGAGCTAGAATTCTTGAAGCAGAAGGATTAAAAGAAGCTCAATTACTTGAAGCAGAAGGTAAAGCTAAAGCTATTGAAATAGTTGCACTAGCGGATGCACAAGCAATTAGAAATGTTAATAGTGCTATTATTGAATCAGGTACAAATGAAACAGTAATTGCCTTAAAACAAGTAGAGGCTCTTAAAGAAATGGCAAATGGACCAGCTAACAAACTTATACTTCCAAATGAAACATTATCTTCACTTGGTTCTATAGCAGCTATTGGAGATCTTCTTAAAGGTGAATTTAAGAAATAGGAAACAAGACATAATGCATATTAAATTCGAATGAACAATGCACATTAAATTCGAATGCACAATTCACATTAAATTCGAATGCACAATGCACAATGCACAATGCACAATTAAGGATGATTCTCCTCATTCTTCGGAGAATCTTTAATTAATAAAAAGACCTTTAAAGAATGAGAAAATCATCTTATACAAAGACTGTTTTGAATGGAAAGTAATTTCTGTTTTGAACGGTCTTTTTTATTATATAGGATGATTTTGCTATGCAAAATCTTTTAATCAATTATAAAATAAAGATTTTCTGACCAAAGGGAAGAAAATCATCCACAATTGCAAATTGCAAATTGCAAATTGCAAATTATCTTTCAAAAAGAATTGTGCATTAATATTTTTTAAAATATAGTATTTGTTTGTGAAAAATAAGTGTTATATTGTAATAATATAAAGAGTTTTGAGTAAAGAAAGTTATTTCCATAATAAAGAAAATAACTTATAATTATAAGTATACAAAAGTTTAATAGAGTTAGTGGGGGAAAAAATAATGAAAATTTTAATGCTATCATGGGAATATCCACCTAAAAATGTAGGGGGATTATCAAATCATGTTTATTATTTGGCACATCAATTAGCATATAAGGGAAATGAGGTTCATGTAATAACTTGTATCGAAGGTTCTGCTCCTTTAGATGAATATGACAATGGAGTTTATGTTCATAGAGTAGTGCCTTATAAAATAGAAACTAATAACTTTGTTCATTGGGTACAACATTTGAATTTTGCCATGATTGAAGAAGCAATATACTTGATTAAAAGATTTGGTAGAATGGATGTTATACATGTACATGATTGGCTAACAGCTTTTGCCGGAAAGACTTTGAAATATTCATATAGAATACCTATGGTTAGTACTATTCATGCTACTGAATATGGGAGAAACAATGGAATAAGAACAGAAATGCAAAAGTATATTTCTTCTGTTGAAGAATTGTTAACAAATGAATCTTGGAAAGTTATTGTTTGTAGTAATTATATGAAAACTCAAGTGAATCAATTATTTTCGACTTTGTGGGAAAAAATATGCGTTATACCAAATGGAGTAAAGGCTGAAAGTTTTGATATTATCTTTGATAAAATTGACTTTAGAAGGAATTATGCACAGGATAATGAAAAATTAATATTTTATATAGGGAGACATGTTTATGAAAAGGGAATAGACATTTTAATAAATGCTTCACCAGGAATAATAGAAGGATATAATGATGTTAAATTTGTTATATCTGGAGTTGGACCTTTAACTAATGAATTAAGAGATAAGGTTAGAGCTTTAGGCTTAGAGAATAGAATTATTTTTACTGGATATATGGATGAAATTGTTAAAAATAAAATTTATAAAGTTGCTGATGTGGCAATATTTCCTTCAAGATATGAACCTTTTGGAATTGTAGCTCTTGAAGCTATGGCAGCGGGATGTCCTGTCCTGGTATCAGATGTAGGGGGCTTTTCAGAGATTATAGAAAACAGAAGCTCTGGTTTAACTTTTATAGCAGGAAATCAATACAGTTTAAAAGATAATGCCATACAATTATTAAAAGATAAGGATTTATCTGAAAGATTAACTATTAATGCAAAAAAATTAGTAAATGACAAATACACATGGGATAAAGTTGCTGAGATGACGTCGGTTATGTATAGACAGGTGTTAGAAGAGGCTGATGGGAGTGAATGGGACGTTGAAAATCAAAGATAAGAAATAAGAAATCTAGAGAGGTGATTTGTTGAAAGCTATTATTATGGCAGGAGGAAAGGGTAATAGACTAAGACCACTTACTTGTAATATACCAAAACCAATGATGCCTATATTAGGTAAACCAATAATGGAATATACTATAAAATTATTGAAGAAACATAATATTAAAGAAATTGGAGTTACACTTCAGTATTTGCCAGATGAAGTGATTAATTATTTTGGTGATGGCAAAGATTTTGGGGTAAACATTTCATATTTTGTAGAAGAGAAACCACTTGGAACAGCAGGGAGCGTAAAGAATGCAGAAGTTTTTCTAGATGATACATTTATTGTAATTAGTGGAGATTCATTAACAGATATGGATTTAACAGCTGCATTAGAGTATCATAAAGAAAAAAAATCTACTGCTACAATTGTATTAAAAGAGGTAGCCGTACCTTTAGAATATGGAGTTGTGGTTACTGAAAGAGATGGTAGAATAAATGAGTTTTTAGAGAAACCGAGCTGGAGTGAAGTTTTTAGTGATAATGTTAATACAGGAATATATATTTTAGAACCAGAGATCTTTAATTATTATGAAAAAGAGCAAAAATTTGATTTTAGTAATGACTTATTCCCAATTTTATTAAATAATAGTGAACCTATTTTTGGGTATATGACAAAAAAATATTGGTGTGATATTGGAAATATAGAGCAATACTCTAAGTGTCAAATTGATGTTTTAAAAGGAATAATTGAAGTAGAAATTAATGGAGTTAAGATTAAAGAAGGTATTTGGATAGGTGACAATTGTGAGGTCGATGAAAGAGTAAAATTAACGCCACCAGTCTTTATTGGAGACAATACTAAGATATATGAAGGAGCTGAAATAGGTCCATATTCTATTATTGGTAGAAATAATATAATATCAAATGGAAGTACTATAAAAAGAAGTATAATTATGGATTTTTGTTATATTGGAGATAATGCGGAAATAAGAGGTGCGGTTCTTAGCAAAAGTGTACAATTAGAGTCAAGGGCTTCTGTTTTTGAACAGGCCTCAATAGGTGATGAAACAATTGTAGGGTCACGATCTATTGTTAAGCCCGGAGTGAAAATTTGGCCAAATAAGGTAATTGAAGATAGCACCGTAGTAAAGGCAAATGTTATTTGGGGAGGAAAATTTTCAAAATCTTTGTTTAGTAAGAATAAAGTAACCGGTGAAATAAATGTTGATATTACTCCAGAATTTGTGTGTAAGCTAGGTTCGGCATATGGAGCGCTGTTAAAGTATGGAGCAAGGGTTGCTATAAGTTGTTCCGATGATGGTGCAGCTCAAATGCTTAAATATTCATTAGCTACTGGTTTGTTATCAATTGGAGCAGAGGTCTATGATTTGAAGAGAGTTACTACATCGATGGCTAGATTTGCTTCAGTTTTCTTTGGCGTTGATGGCTCGATACATGTATATTCTGATAAAGAGGAAAAACAAAATGTTACTATAGTTTTTATGGATAACAATGGTATAGATATTAATAAAATTATGCAAAGAAAAATAGAAAATAATTTTACAAGAGAAGATTTTAGAAGAGTTAAAAGTGATGAATTTAAACAGATCATTCATTTTTCTGATATGCAAGAATTTTATATAAGATCCTTGATTAACAAATTGTCCATAGATAAAATAAGAAAACTTAGATACAGAATCGTTTTAAGTGCAAGAAATCCTTTGCTAAGTTTGACTGTCCATAAAATTCTTAGTGAAATAAATATAAATGTTAAAATGTATAATAATTATAAGGATTTATATGGATTGAGCAAAGAAGTCGTGGAATGTGGAGCAGATTTAGGAATATTTATAAGAGACGAAGGTGAAGACGCTGTTATTGTTGACCAAAAGGGTAGAATAATAAAAGATGATATGTATGATGCACTTAAATATTTTATAATGCTTAAATCATCTAGGTTAAAAACATTAGTAGTACCAGTAACGGCATCAGAAATAACAGAAACTGTTGCAAAAATTTGCGATACTAAATTTATTAGATCAAAAATATCATTAAAAGAGATTGCAGAAGTTTATTTAAAAAATGAGCCAATGCTTACAGAAAATGAAGTGATGAATTCTTATTTGCTTTCATTAGACGCTATTCATACTTTAGCATTACTTATAAATTTTATGGCTACCTTAAATACAAATGTGGAAGAAATAATCAGTAAATTCCCTAAATATTTCAATAAAAAGTTAAAAATATGCTGTCCATGGAATTTAAAAGGCAAAGTTATGAGAAATATAATAGAAGAAAATCCATCAAAATCTATTGAATTGATTGAAGGGGTGAAACTCAATTATGAGGATGCTTGGGCATTAATTCTTCCTGATGCAGATGAGCCTTACTGTAGGCTTTATGCTGAAGCTAAAAATATTTCTGATGTAGAAAAGCTTAGTTACGAACTTGCTAAAAGAATAGAAGATTTGGTAAGTGCAGATATTGTTGAAGAAAGCACCTCGTAAGAGGTGCTTCTATAGGTCTTCTTTAATTTTCACAAGACAATTTTCACAAATGTTTTTACCTTTGAAATGAATAATATCTTTAGCATCACCACAGAAGATACATGAAGGGTTGTACTTCATTAATATAATTTGATCCCCATCAACATATATAGCTAATGGATCTTTGATATTAATATCAAGTGTTCTTCTTAACTCGATAGGTATAACGATTCTTCCAAGTTCGTCAACTTTTCTAACTATTCCTGTAGATTTCATATCAACCATCCTCCTAAACAAAATTCGACTTAACTCATTTATATTTTAGCAATACTAACATAAAAAGTCAATATTTTTTTAATTACTGCAATATATATTAATTTAATACTTAAATATTTCTGGGAAAATTATATTTTGTTTTTTTAAAAGATTAAATGTAGATTATTCATTATATTGTGTATTTTATGTTTTTTATTTTTAAAATCATTTTTTTTAATGTATAATATATGTGCAGAGCAATTTCAGGTATGTGTGTAAACAATATCATTTAATGCAGATGACAAATTATTAAAAGTAAAGAAAGGATGATAAACTATGGCAAAAAAAGAGAATTTCTTTAAAATGGAACTAGTATACAATATTGAAAGAAGTCAGTGGATAAGAACAGTACTAAAGAGGTATTATAGTAGATTGGCTAATAAAATTATTGGTCCTGTATTTGTTATGTTAGGTATAGTGGTGCTTACAATGAGTCAAGTTTTAGGGATTCTTTTGGCAGCGGCGGGGATAATATATACAATTGCACCTTATGTAATGATATTAAAGAATTTTAAGAAAATTAAAGATAGTAAAGTTATTATTTCTTTATTTGACGATAGATTGGCATTTAATTATGGTAATAATATGAAGCAAAATATACCGTTATATTCAATTGCAGCTATAGAAGAAGATGAGTATATTGTTAGAATAAAACCTTTTTCAGGGGATAATAAATTTACTTCTGAAGAAGTGATTCCTAAAGAAAGTATTGAAAAAGGTAATATAGACAGTTTTATTAGGACATTGAGAAATAAGATAGATAATTTTCAGAAAGAAAAAGAAGATGTTAAAGAAGATGATTTGTTATTAAAGTATAGTGTAGATAAAATGGATCTTTTAAATTTTGTAAAAGCAGAATATTATTCTGTAAAAAGGTATTTATTTTATGGTGCGGTTTTCTTGATTGTTGGAGGTATTTTTATAAAAGGCTTCTCAGGCTGGGCTAAAATATGGGGAGTATTGTTTTTGGTGTTTGGAATTGCTTATTTTGTATATCCTTATTTAATCTATATTTTTAAAATAAGAAAACTGGAAAAATCAGATATTAGATTCTATAAATTAGGGGACAATAAAACTATAGTTTATGGAAATGATTTTAGAATAACAACAGATAATCAGAAAATAATTCTAATTGATGAGAGCCCAATGTTTTCAAAAATTATTTTGGTTCAGAATAATAATATGATATTATATATACCTAAGGATAAGATTATAGTTGGCTCATATGAAAAATTTAGTGAAATGTACAAAAAAGAAGAAGATAAAAAAAAGAAGGCTAAAAAAAAGAAATAGAAAGGAGATTATAATGTTAGAAACAGGAGTAGTAACGAAGATAGTAAATAAAGAAGCAAGTGTACAATTTATTAGAAAATCAGGATGTGGTGAAAATTGTAATTCTTGTAAAATGGAGTGTAATGCTAATTTTGTTACAGTTGAAGTGAAAAATACTTTGAATGCAAAAGTTGGAGATAATGTAAAGGTGGAAATGAAGAATAGCTCCTTCAATAAAATGATGTTTTTTGCTTATGGACTTCCTTTAATAATGTTAGTTATAGGTAGCGTAATCGGATATTCTGTTTTTAAATCTTTAGGTAATGTAAATTACGAATTGTATGCCTTTATTATAGGAATGGCTTTTTTTGGTGTTTCTTATATAATCCTTAATAAGTTTAATAAAAAAGTTAAAAATAATGATGAATATGGTGTTATTATGAAAGAAATAATGTAGGAGGATGATTTTTTGAAAAATTTTAATTATTCAATTCCAACAGAAGCTTTTTTTGGAGAAGGACAGGTAGAAGTATTACCAGAAAAAATAAAAAAATATGGTTCTAAAGTTTTATTAGTTTATGGTGGAGGAAGTATAAAAAAGATAGGCTTATACTCAAAAATAGTAAAACTTTTTGAAGATAATAATATATATTTTGAGGAATTAAGTGGGGTTAAAGCTAATCCCTTAGTTTCAAAAGTAGAAGAAGGAATAAGAATTGTAAGGGAGAAAAAACTTGATTTTATCTTAGCTGTTGGTGGAGGCTCTGTAATCGATAGTTCTAAACTTATTGCAGCGGGTAATTATTATGAGGGAAGCCCTTGGGATTTTTGTATAGGGAAGGCCATCATTGAAAAAGCATTGCCTGTAGGAGTAGTTCTTACACTTGCAGCTACAGGAACTGAAATGAATGGAAATGCTGTGCTTAGTAAAGAAGATGAAAAAAGAAAGCTTCCTGCAAAAAGCCCTTTGATTAAACCTAAATTTGCTGTTTTAGATCCTACTTTGACATACAGTGTGTCTAAATATCAAACAGCAGCTGGTACAATTGATATAATAAGTCATGTATTTGAGCAATATTTTAGTCCAACTAAAGGTACTTACCTTCAAGATAGAATGGCTGAAGCGATTATTAAAACATGTATTCATTATGCTCCAATAGCTTTGAATGAACAGGATAATTATGAAGCAAGAGCGAATTTGATGTGGTCTTCTACATTGGCGTTAAATGAATTATTATCTTATGGTAAAATTACAGATTGGGCTGTTCATAGTATAGAACATGAAATAAGTGGAGAATATGATATTACTCATGGGGTAGGACTTGCAATATTGATACCAAATTGGATGGAATATGTATTAGGTTATAACACAATAGATAAATTTTATGAGTATGCTGTCAATGTATGGGGAATATCTTATGAAGATAAATACAAAGCAGCAAATGAAGCTATTGCTAAAACTAGAGAATTCTTTGTATCTTTAGGGGTAGAGAAAAATTTAAAAGAGTTAGGAATAGATGATTCGGAGTTTGAAAAAATAGCTCGAAATGCGGTTGATTATAGACAGGTAGGAAATTTTGTTGTATTAGATAAAAAAGATATTGTTGAGATTTTGAAAAAATCCTTATAAGCATACTATATTTGCAATTTTTGATTAAGGTAAGAAAATCAACATCAATTGCAAATTATATAAAGGATAATTAAAAAAAGATAACTATAAAAGAAATTTTTTAGCATAGGCTAGAAAATTTCTTTTTTGTTGTAATTGAAAATGATTACTTTGAAATAATTAATGAATTTTTAATAATATAACACTAAAAAAGTGATATAATTGTTGAGTAGATTATTATGGAAATTATGTATATATAATACCGGAGGTGAAAACAGCTTAGGCTGTAATAAGTATGAACAAAAATTATAAAATGGGCCTTGATGTTGGTTCTACCACAGTAAAACTTATAGTATTAAATAGTAATAATAATATGGTATTTAGTTCTTATAAAAGACATTTTTCTGATATTAAAAAAACTATTATAGATTTAATAACAGAAGTAGCCGTAAAATTTAAAGGATATCAAGTTACAATATGTGTAACAGGCTCTGGAGGATTATCTCTTGCAAAGTGGTTGGAAGTTAAGTTTGAACAGGAGGTAATTGCGTGTTCAAAAACTGTTGAAGATATGATTCCAGAAACAGATGTTGCTATAGAGCTTGGTGGTGAAGATGCAAAGATTACATTCTTTGGAGAAAGTATAGAACAAAGAATGAATGGTACATGTGCAGGTGGAACTGGTGCTTTTATAGATCAGATGGCTGTTTTGCTACAAACGGATGCGCAGGGCTTAAATGAACTTGCTAAAAATAAAAAAGTAATTTATCCTATAGCATCGAGATGTGGAGTGTTTGCAAAAACAGATGTGCAACCATTGTTAAATGAAGGAGCATCTAAGGAAGATATAGCAGCGTCTATTTTTCAAGCAGTAGTCAATCAAACTATTAGTGGGCTTGCTTGTGGTAAGCAAATAAGAGGAAATATAGCCTTTTTAGGAGGACCACTTTCTTTTTTATCCGAATTAAGGCTTAGATTTAAAGAAACATTGAAGTTAGAAAATTCACAAATTATTTTTCCAAAGGATGCTAAATTATTTGTAGCAATAGGTGCAGCTCTATTATCTGAAGAAGAGAACCCTATATATTTTGAAGAACTTTTCGATAGAATTATCAATATAAAAAATCAAAAAAGTAATGAAGTTCAAAGATTAAGACCATTGTTTAAAGATGAAAAAGAATATGATGATTTTACAAATAGACATAATCAAAATAGGGTTAAAAGAGGAAGCTTAGAAGAATATAATGGGAATGCATATTTAGGAATTGATGCGGGTTCTACAACAACTAAGATTGCATTAATTGGTGAGGAAGGAGAGCTTTTATATTCATATTATGGCAGTAATGAAGGAAGTCCTTTAAAAGTAGTTATAAAAGTACTTAAGGAATTGTATTTGAAATTACCTAAAAGAGTAAAAATAGTAAAAACTACAGTTACTGGTTATGGCGAAGGTATAATAAAGACGGCATTAAAAGTAGATGTTGGTGAAATAGAAACAATGGCTCATTATAAAGCAGCAAATTTTTTCTTGCCTGGAGTTGAATCAATATTAGATATTGGTGGACAAGATATGAAGTTTATGAGAGTTAACAATGGTATTATAGAAGATATTTTGTTAAACGAGGCTTGTTCATCAGGATGTGGATCCTTTATAGAAACCTTTGCAAAATCCTTGGATATGTCTACTCCTGAATTTGCAAAAGAAGCTATTTTTTCAAAGGAACCTATTGATTTAGGATCTAGATGTACTGTTTTTATGAATTCAAGAGTTAAGCAAGCTCAAAAAGAAGGAGCAACAGTAGGTGATATTTCATCAGGGCTGTCTTATTCAGTTATAAAAAATGCAATTTATAAAGTAATTAAAATGAGAAAAGCAGATGAGATTGGAAGTAAAGTTATTGTTCAGGGTGGTACTTTTTATAATGATGCCATTTTAAAAAGTTTTGAGCTAATAGCAGATATGGAAGTAATAAGGCCTGATATAGCAGGGCTTATGGGAGCTTTTGGAGCAGCACTTATAAGTAAAGAAAGATATATTGAGGGTGAACAAACTACCATTTTACCATTAGAACAATTGGAGTGTTTTGAAGCAAAAACTACTTTGCAGAGGTGTGGTAAATGTGGTAACAACTGCTTACTTACTATTAATACTTTTAATGATAACAGAAAATTCATTTCTGGTAATAGATGTGAAAGAGGGAAAGGTATTACTAGTGGGAAAAAAGAAATACCTAATCTATTTGATTATAAATATAAAAGAGTATTTGATTATAAGTCAATTGATGAAGATAAAGCAAAACGGGGCAGTGTTGGAATACCTAGAGTTTTAAATATGTATGAAAATTATCCATATTGGCATAGATTTTTTACTGAACTTGGATTTTCTGTTAAGCTGTCTTCGAGGTCATCGAAGGCGATTTATGAGTTAGGCATGGAAACTATTCCTTCTGAATCTGCTTGTTATCCTGCTAAAATAGCACATGGTCATATTATGGACCTTATTAATAAGGGAATAAATTTTATTTTTTATCCATGTGTAGTAGTTGATGAAAAGGAACAAGAGGGAGCAGATAATAAATATTCATGTCCAATTGTTACATCCTATCCAGAAGTAATTAAAAATAATATGGATGTACTTAAAGAAAAAAATATTAAATTTTTAAATCCATTTATACCCATGGATTCAGAAAAAAGACTTGCTAAAAGATTATATCAGGAATTAAAAGTACTCGGAATATCTAAGAAAGAAATTTTTGATGCAGCAAAATTAGCTTGGGATGAAAGAGATAACTTTAAAATTGATATGAGAAATAAAGGCGAAGAGGTACTTAAATATTTAGAGGATGCAGGTAAGAAAGGTATTGTACTAGCAGGACGACCATATCATGTTGATACTGAAATTAATCATGGTATAGCAGACTTAATAACAGAATTTGATATGGCTGTTTTAACTGAAGATTCTATAGCTCATCTAGGGGAAGTTCAAAGACCTCTTAGAATAGTAGATCAATGGGTATATCATTCAAGGTTATATGCAGCAGCGCATTTTGTAGCCCAAAAAGATAATCTTGAACTTGTGCAGTTGAACTCTTTTGGTTGTGGGCTAGATGCCGTAACTACAGATCAAGTACAAGAAATATTAAAAGGTCATGATAAGATATATACAACATTGAAAATAGATGAAGTTAATAATTTAGGTGCGGCTAGAATAAGAGTAAGGTCACTGAAAACAGCTATGGATGAGAGGGAGAAAACTGGATTTCAAAGAGTTAATAGCTATAAGCTCGTAGAAAAAGTACCATTTACAGAAGATATGAAGAAGACTCATACTATATTGGCTCCACAGATGGCACCTATTCATTTTGCACTAGTAAGAGAAGCTTTTAATTCTGAAGGTTATAACTTTGAAATACTTCCTTCAGTTGATTATAAGGCTGTTGAAGAAGGATTGAAATATGTAAATAACGATGCCTGCTATCCTTCTATAATTGTTGTAGGACAAATGATGGAAGCATTAAAATCCGGAAAATATGATTTGAATAATACATCTTTAATAATTACTCAAACAGGTGGAGGATGTAGAGCTACAAATTATATTGGATTTTTAAGAAAAGCATTAAAAGATGCAGGAATGCCTCAAGTACCTGTTATATCTTTAAATGCAGGGGGATTAGAGAGTAATCCAGGATTTAAACTTGATTTAAATATAGCAAAAAAAGGATTACTATCACTATTATTTGGTGATTTATTTATGAGAGTTCTATATCGAGTTAGACCTTATGAACTTGTAGAAGGTTCAGCTAATAAATTATATGATCATTGGATGGAAAAGTGTAAAAAAGTTGTAAGAGAGTGCGATGTAAAAACAGCAAATAAGTATATGAGAGCTATAGTGGATGAGTTTGATAATCTGCCGATATCTAATGTTGTAAAACCTAAAGTAGGAGTAGTAGGGGAAATACTTGTTAAATATCATCCAACGGCAAATAATCAGATTGTTGATGTTTTAGAAAAAGAAGGGGCAGAAGCTGTAGTACCTGATTTAACAGACTTTTTCTTGTATAGTGCATATAATTCAACCTTTAAATATACTAAATTGTCAGGCGGATTAAAATCTAAGCTTACAAGTGATGTAGTTATTGCTTTTATAGAGAGATACAGAAAAGAAATGAAAAAGGCACTTAAAGAAAGTCAAAGATTTAATACATTTGAAACTATTAAGAATTTAGGGAAAGGCGCAGAACCTATACTGTCTTTAGGTAATCAAACAGGGGAAGGTTGGTTTTTAACAGCTGAAATGGTTGAGTTAATTGAGACCGGTGTTAAGAATATTGTTTGCGTACAACCTTTTGCTTGTCTACCTAATCATGTTACAGGAAAAGGTATGATTAAAGAACTTAGAAGAAGGTATAAAAAAGCTAATATTGTAGCTGTTGATTATGATCCGGGTGCATCTGAGGTAAATCAACTTAATAGAATTAAATTAATGCTTTCTGTGGCAAATAAGAATCTTTCAGAAGAAATTATTGAGGAAGAAACTATTAAAGTCACAAATAATAGTAACGAGGAGTTAAATTTATCTACAACATAAAAAATGGAGAAAACTTATATCATTTGAAGAGAGATTTATTTAAATTTCTCTTCATTTTTTACATTGCATTAAGTATATATTTATTTACTAAATAGAAAACATATTTATATGATAATTGTAATAGAATTACATGAAATTTATGTTATAATTTAACTGATTATATATAAATGTAGGTGAAAAAATGAAAAGAAAAGTGAAAATAGCAGTATTGGCATTTGTTGTTTTTATAATTATGAATATTAATTGCCAGTTTGTTTTAGGCTACAATAATTATGTGAAATCTAATAAGAATGTACTTATATTGAGCTCATATCATGAAGGATATAAATGGTCTGATGATATTGTGCAAGGTATTAAAGCTTATTTTGGATCAGAGATAACAGATTTAGATGTTTCTATAGAATACATGGATACCCAAAAAAATAGTAGCAAAGAATACTTAGGCTTATTAAGTGATCTATACATGGAGAAATATAAAAATGCAAATATAGATGTAATTATAAGCTGTGATGATGTGGCATACAATTTTATGAGAGAAAGAGGAGAGAGAATTTTTGGGGATACTCCTTTTGTTTTCTGTGGAGTCAATTATTTTCAGGACTATACGGAAGATACTAAAAGGAATTTTACAGGAATCAAAGAAGAGTTTGATATTAAAGGAACTATAGATCTTGCCCTTAAAATAAATAAAGAAGTAAAAAATGTTTATGTTATAAATGATACTACTGTTACAGGGAAAGCAATCGAAAAGGAATTTGATGATATTAAAAGTTTGTATGAAGATGATATTAATTTTATTTCCATTGGCAATATGAATATAGAAGAAATTTCTCATATTGTATCAAAATTGGACAATGACAGTATTGTGTTGTTTATGATTTATTTTGAAGACGGAGATGGAGAAAAATTTAATTATGATGAGAGCGTAAAAATTATTTCAGAAGCATCGTCAGTACCTATATACGGATTATGGGAATTTTTATTAGGCAATGGTATAGTAGGAGGAAATTTAACTAGTGGATTTTATCAAGGAAGTAAAGCAGCAGTATATGCTGATAGAATTTTAAAAGGGGAGAATCCTTGCAATATTCCTATATCCAGTGGAGAAAGGAGCAACTATAAATTTGATTATGAACAATTAGATAGATTTTCTATTGAAAAAGATATACTTCCTTATTCTAGTATTATTATAAATGAAGAATTTGACGAGAAGAAAAATATACTTGTTTTAAACTCATATCATAGTGATATGACTTGGGTTGAAGGAATTAAAGAAGGTATAGAAAAGATTTTTGATAATGAAGATTTATATGAGCTTACTTACGATTATATGGATACTAAAAGATTTTCAGACCCAATATATATTGAAAAAATAAGTGAATTGCTAGAATACAAATATAATAATAAAAAATATGATATAGTGATTGTTTCGGATGATGACGCATTTGAATTTATTAGCAAATATGGAGAAAGAATTTTTGGATCTACGCCTATAGTATTTTGTGGTATTAACTATTTAAATGAATCAAAAATAGATGAACTAGATAATATAACTGGGGTAGTTGAAAGTATAGATATCGAATCTACAATTGATATTGCTTTAGAGCAGAACAAAAATATATCTAAAATTGTTGTAATAAATGACACATCAGCAACTGGTGAAGCTAATAGAGAGAAATTAGAGGAAGTAATTCCTAAGTATAGTGATAGGGTAGAATTCTTCTGTTATAGTGATATAAATATGAATATGAATAACTTACTAGATAACGTATCAAAACTTGATGAAAATAGTGTGATACTCCTATTATCCTTTAACAGGGACAAATCGAATAATATTTTTGATTATTATAAATCAGGGGAATTGATATCAAGAAGTGCAAATGTACCTGTTTATGTGGTTTGGGATTTTTATTTGGGAAGTGGTGTTTTAGGTGGAAAAACTACAAATGGTAATACACAAGGGGAAAAAGCAGCCCATCTTGCCCTGAAAATTCTAGAGGGTGCATCAGTTGATGGAATAGATGTAATTTATGAAAGTCCAAATGAATACATGTTTGATTATTCTGTTATGAATAGATTTGGTATTGAAGATAATACAATACCAGATGGAAGTGTTTTGATTAATAAAGAAAAGAATTTTTATGAAAAAAATAAAGTTTCTATAATAATATTTATAATTCTATTTATAATTTTGATTGCATTTATTATTGAGGGAAGAATTAAATTGAAATTAAGCAAAATAAGAGAATTGAAAATGGAACAGCATTCATCTATTGATATTTTGACAGGAGCCTACAGTAGGAGAAAAGGATTTGAATTATTAGAGAGAGAAATAAATGAATTTAGAGAAGAAGATAGATTAACTATTTGTTTTATTGATGTAGATAATTTAAAAGAGGTAAATGACAAATTTGGACATGAAGCTGGAGATATACTTTTGAGTAAAACAGTTGAAATTCTTAAAGAAGTTATTAGAGAAAATGATGTTTTAATAAGATTAGGTGGAGATGAGTTTCTTATTATTTTTCCTAATTCTTCTTTAGAATTATGCACTGCACTAATAGCTTCGACTTCAGAAAGTTTAGATAGGAATAATTCTTCTTCAGAAATTAAAATTAGTTTTAGCACTGGATTTGCTAGGTATACTAAAGGGTTAAGTGTTGAAGATTTTGTTAGTATAGCAGATAATGAGATGTATAGAGAAAAACAAAGAAAGAAGTCACAAAAATATCTATAGAAACGAGAATAAAAAGAAGAGCTAACATTATTGTGTAAGCTCTTTTTAAACTTTGTTTCATAAAATTATTTAAGGTCTCCACTCAGTAAAATTAAGAGTTTTTAACGTCATAATTCATAATTATTTCTTTTGCTTTTAGAATTGAAGTAGCACTCATAGAGAACTCATCTAATCCATATTCAACTAATGTAGGGATAACATTTTCATCTCCAGCAGCTTCGCCACACATTCCACACCATTTTCCTTCTGCGTGTGCAGCATCTATAGTCATTTTGATTAATCTTAATACTGCAGGGTGCATTGGGTCATAAAGGTAAGATACCTTTTCATTCATTCTATCAGCGGCTAATGTATATTGAATAAGGTCATTAGTTCCTATAGAGAAGAAATCTACATGTTTTGCTAATTCATCAGCACAAACAGCAGCGGCAGGGATTTCTACCATCATACCAACTTCTAAATTTGCATTGAATTCTTTACCTTCAGCTTTTAATTCATCCATGCATTCACTTAAAACTTCTTTAGCTTGAAGAAATTCACTAAGTGATGAGATCATAGGGAACATTATTTTTAAATTACCAAATTTAGAGGCTCTAAGTAAGGCTCTTAATTGGACTTTGAATATGTCTGTTCTATCAAGACATAATCTTATAGCTCTATAACCTAAGAATGGATTCATTTCTTCAGGCATTTCCAAGTAGGATAGTTGTTTATCGCCACCGATATCTAAAGTCCTTATAACAACAGGTTTTTCACCCATTTTTTCTGTTACATACTTGTAAGCTTTGAATTGTTCTTCCTCTGTAGGCATAGAATCTCTATCCATGTATAGGAATTCTGTTCTAAATAATCCAATACCTTCTCCGCCATTTTCAAGTACTTGGTTAACGTCTTCGGCTTTGCCAATATTACCGGCAACATCTACTTCGCGACCGTCTTTAGTTTTTGTATTGACAGAGATAAGTGTTTTTAGTCTTTCTTTTTCTTTTTCAAATACTTGTATTTTTTCTTCATATTCTTTTATTATATTTTCAGATGGATTTAAAATAACAACACCTTCTGCACCGTCAACAACAACGGTATCGCCATTTTTAGCTACTTCAGTTATGTCTTTTAATCCAACAACAGCAGGTATTTCTAATGTCCTTGCCATAATTGCACTGTGAGAAGTTCTTCCACCGATATTTGTTAAGAAAGCAACTACTTTTGATTTATCTAGCTGGGCAGTATCAGATGGAGTTAGATCGTGTGCAACAACTATTGAATTAGCTTCCATTTCTCCCATTGAATCTACACTGACACCTGCTAAGTTCCTAAGTACTCTAAGCCCAACATCTTTAATGTCAGCGGCTCGCTCTCTCATGTACTCATCATCCATTGATGCAAAAATACTAACATACATTTCTACAACATCATTTAAAGCTTTCTCTGCGTTTAGTGATTCTCCTTCAATCTTAGCAATAATAGCTCCAGATAATTCAGGGTCTGCTAAAACCATTATATGACTTCCAAAAACGGCAGCTTTATCTGCACCAATTTCTTTTTCAGCTTTATTCTTTATTAGTTCTAGTTGAGTTTTAGAATCTTCAAGTGCTTTATCTAATCTAGCTTTTTCACCGTCAATGTCTGAAACCTTAGTATCTGTGATTTTTATTTCCTCGTCAATTTTTAATACAATTTTACCAATTGCATATCCCTTAGAAGCAGCAATTCCGTTTATCATAATAAATTCCTCCATTCGATTATAGTATTTATATAAAAAGTAAAAATTATATGTATTAATGTAGATTAGTCCTAAGTATATTAGAGCAATAATTATGCCAATTATGTAGAAATCAAAAGGTATTACTGATATAATTGACTATACGAGGATTAAGCGTAGAAATAAAAAAATAAATATATTTTATAGTTGATAAAAAGTATCAGAAAAATTATGAGATGCAACATAAATATGAATACGTTTTAATAATAAATGGATTTCAATAGATAAATCTCGCATCTTATTAGGGTTTGAAAATTGCTGATAAAATTTATCAACAATTAAAAACAAATGGATAAATTTTATCAAATAAAGGAGCCACTATGTTTAAGAGAAATATTATAATTAATTTGGAAGATGGAATACATACAAGAATCGCAGCTATGATAGTACAAAAAGCTGATACTATAAAAATGCATAGTGAAGTAGAACTATATATTAGGAAAACTAACTCAGAACCTATTGCAATAAGTATATTAGCTTTAATTTCTTTAAGAATAATGAATGGTGAACAAATTGAAATATCTTGTAGAGAAGATAGTTTAGTTGCAAAAAAAGCAGTTGTTGAATTAGTAGAGTACATTGAAAATGAATTAAATAATAATAAAAATAAAACTAGGATGACAAAGTTGGATGCTATTCTAGAAGAGAATGTTATTGCAAATGAGCAAATAATTCAAAGTATCCCAGTAGGGATAATTGTTATTGATGTAGATGCGAATATTACTTTAATGAATAATTATGGGCTAAATCTTGTAGATAAGGAAAGTGAAGAAGTCATCGGAAAGTATGTAAAGGATATAATTCCAACTTCAGACCTTCCTAACATTTTAATAAATCAAAAAAAGCAGTTTGGAAGTATTCAGCATATAAATGAGCATATAGTAATAGTAAACAGGTCACCAATAATTTCTAATGAAAAAGTAATAGGTTCAGTAGGTATTTTTCAAGATATTTCAGAACTAGTTGGTGTAAAGGAATTAAATGAAAAGTTTAAAAAGATATTAGAAACTACCAATGAATTAATTTGTTTTGTGGATGAGAAAAGAAGAGTAACATACGTAAATCCTGCATATAAAAGATGTTTTAATATAGATGAAAAAGACATTGTAGGTAAGGATTTAGCAGAAATATCTCCAGATGGCATTAGAATGAAGGTATATAATACAAAATTAAAGATTCATAATAAAATCACAGTGGAAAAAGGAATTAAACTTATTTCAAGTGTACATCCTATTTTTATTGAAGGTAAATTTAAAGGGGTTATTTCGATAGGAAAGCCTGTTGATGAAATAAAAGAACTTGTGACTAAATTGGATAAATATGAGGAAGAATTAAACTATTATAAAGGGGAATTAATGAGACAAAATAAGCTTAATAGTTCCTTCTTTAATATAATAGGTAATAGTAGTAGTTTAAAAGATTGTATTGTAATGGCGGATAAAGCATCTAGATTTACTTCAAATGTTTTAATCAGAGGAGAAAGTGGTACAGGGAAAGAACTTATTGCCAAAGCAATTCATAATAGTAGTGAAAGGGTAGAAAAACCTTTTGTTAGAGTTAATTGTGCAGCTATTCCTGAAAATTTAGTTGAAAGTGAATTATTTGGATATAGCAAAGGAGCTTTTACTGGAGCAATAAAGGATAAGCCAGGTAAATTTTCTATCGCAAATGGAGGAACGATTTTTTTAGATGAAATTGGTGATTTACCAAAATCAATGCAAGTAAAACTGCTTAGAGTACTACAAGAGAAAGAATTTGATCCTATAGGAAGTTTGAAAACTGAGAAAGTAGATGTAAGGATAATTACGGCTACAAATAAAAATTTAGAAGATATGATGAAAAAGGAAGAATTCAGAGAAGACCTTTACTATAGATTAAATATTATTAGTATAGTTCTCCCACCTCTTAGAAATAGAAAAGAGGATATTAACATATTAACTGAGCATTTTATTGATAAATTAAGTGATAAAATGGGGCGACATATAGTTGAGATAGAAAATGAAGTGTTGAATTTATTTCAAAAATACGAATGGCCAGGAAATATAAGAGAATTAGAAAACATAATTGAAAGAGCTATAAACATTTGTGATAACGACACTATAACTGCAAAAGATTTACCTATGTATGTAAGTAATGTCAAAGAGAAAAGTTATAATTTAATAAATACTGTCAATGGTGGAGTTGCAACTATGGAAGAATATGAGAAGGAAATAATTAAAGCTGCAATGAAAAAATATGGTAGCTTTAATAAGGCAGGTAAAGCACTTGGACTTACGCATAGAACTGTTTCTCTTAAATGTAAAAAGTATGGGATTGAAAACTAATGAACCTTCTATAAGAAATGCACAATGCACATTATAAAAGAAATGCACAATGCACATTATAAAAGAAATGCACAATGCACATTATAAAAGAAATGCACAATGCACAATGCACAATGCACAATTGTGGTTGATTTTCTTCGTGCCTCAGAAAATCTTTAATTTAATAAAACCATTAAAACCATTAAAACCAATCAAAGCAATTAAACGAATAAATAAATTAGTGAGCTAATGAATTAATGAAGCAGTACAGAAGGAACTAGAAGAGTTAAGAGCCATAAATAAATTAGTGAGCTAATGAATTAATAAGAATGAATTAATAAAGATAGAAAGTTATAAATCAATATGAGAAATATAGAAATAAAGTAATGAAAATAATAAATAAATGGACCCAATAAATAATTAGTTGTTTATTGGGTTTATTTGATTAAAGAAATATTTTAGCTTGCTAAAATATTTCATCATTAATTGTGCATTGTGCATTGTATTTTAAATAAAAGGTGTTGATTAAAATAAAGAAATAGTTTAGAATAGACTTATAAGCAACAATTTACACAACTAAGCAAAAGTTGAGGTGAAAAATGACTAAAAGAGAAGAAGAAGTATTAAAGATTTTAGAAAAGAATCCAATGATATCTCAAAGAGAGCTTGCAGAGAAGCTTAATATAACGAGGTCTTCAGCTGCAGTACATATTACAAATCTTATGAAAAAGGGACTTATTGTTGGCAAAGGTTATATTTTAAAGCAACATGAGTACGTGGTTGTAATAGGTGGAGCAAATGTTGATATACAGGGATTTTCAAATGAAAAATTTATTATGCATGATTCTAATCCAGGTAAAGTTAGGATTTCTTTAGGTGGAGTAGGTAGGAATATTGCTGAAAACATTTCAAGAATAGGTATAGAGACTAAACTTATTACTATACTTGGTGATGATGTATATGGGAAAAAGATTATAGAAGAAGGAAGTTTATGCGGTATTGATTTTTCACATTCTTTAATTTTGAGTGGGGAAAATACATCAAATTATCTTTGTCTAGCAGATGATAAAGGAGAAATGATGGGTGCAATAGCTTCTATGGATATTTTTGATAAGTTAGATAAGCATTATATTAAAGATAAAAAAAGAATTATCAATCATTCTCAACTATGTGTTTTAGATACTAATGTTTCGGAAGAAGTTTTAAGATATTGTACTTCAGAGATTGAAGGAGTGAATTTTTTCTTAGATACAGTGTCTACTACTAAAGCTAAAAAAGTAAAAGATTTTGTTGGTAAATTCCATACTATAAAACCTAATAAATATGAGGTAGAAGTATTAACAGGTATTGAAATAAATAATGATGATGATTTGATGAAGGCTTCTGAATATTTACTTAACAAAGGGGTAAAAAGAGTATTTATATCCCTTGGTGATCAAGGTGGCTTTTATAGAGATGCTAAAAATTATGGTAAGATATTTCCACCAAAAGTAGAAATTCAAAATGTAACAGGTGCAGGAGATGCTTTTCTTGCAGCACTAGCTTACGCACATATTAATGAGTATGATTTAGAAAAAACAGCTAAATTTGCAACATCTGCAGCGGCTTTTGCTGCAACTCATAGAGATACTATTAATCCTAATATTTCTATAGAAAATATTGAAATTTTAGAAAAGGAGATATGATTATGTTAGAAAAATATTTAGATATTAAAGAAGAGGTAATAGAAGCTTTAAAAAATAACAAACCGGTAGTAGCGTTAGAATCAACTATAATTTCACATGGTATGCCATATCCACAAAATGCAGAAACAGCTTTAAAAGTAGAAGAAATTGTAAGGGAAAATGGAGCTGTCCCTGCTACTATAGCTATTATGGATGGGAAATTGAAAGTTGGATTATCAAAAGAAGAAATAGAGTATCTTGGAAGAAAAGGACATGAAGTTATAAAATGTAGTAGAAGAGATATACCATTTATTTTGGCAAAAAAGGTTGATGGGGCGACAACGGTAGCATCTACTATGATAATAGCGGCTTTGGCAGGGGTTAAAGTTTTTGCAACAGGGGGAATTGGTGGAGTTCATAGAGGAGCACAAGAAACTTTTGATATTTCAGCAGATTTGGAAGAACTAGCTAGAACAAATGTTGCAGTAATTTGTGCAGGGGCAAAATCAATTCTTGATATAGGACTTACACTTGAGTACTTAGAAACTAAAGGAGTTCCTGTTGTAGGTTATAAAACAGATGAACTCCCAGCTTTTTATACTAGAAAAAGTGGTTTTGGAGTCGATTATAGAGTGGATTCACCTAAAGAATTAGCAGCTGCACTAAAAGCAAAGTGGGACATAGGTTTAAATGGAGGAATGGTTGTTGCAAATCCAGTACAAGAAGAGTATCAAATGGATTATGATATAATTACTAATGCAATAGAAGAGGCGTTAAAACAAGCTTCAGAAAAAGGTATAAAAGGAAAAGAGTCAACACCATTTTTATTAGCTAAGGTTAAAGAACTTACTGGTGGAGATAGTTTAGAATCAAATATTAAACTGGTTTATAATAATGCTGAAGTAGCTTCGAAGGTTGCTGTACAATTATCTTTGATGCACTAGTATAAACAATTTGCTAAAGTATAGTCAAATGTTTTTAAAATAGATATTTCATTACCATTAGAGGGTAAGGGGAAGCCCTTACTTTTTCTTATATAGAAAATATACTGGTGCTATTTATGCATAAAAAAATATATATTGGCAAATAATATTAATATTAGATACTATTTAGATTAAATGGTAGACAAATTATTCAGATATTTTGCATAAAATTTTGTATAATTAAAATTTAAGTGTATAATTAAAGTAGGGTTAATTATATTTAGAGAAAAATGACAGCCTAGGGGTGAAATTCAGAATATTACGAAAATAAGGGTTGTGATGAGATGAATAACAGAAGTGTAACAGAAAGAGAAGCCATTGAAGCAGTACTTGCAAAAAGGAAGATAGAAGGTAATGTGAATATTAAGCTTAAAAAGGTTTATACTGCTTTGAAGTTAAGTGTACCTGAGCAAATAAGGAATAATTGTACTTTCCATTCTTATTTGAATAACAGAGAAGGCAATATCAAGATGAAAATTCATAATTATAGAGCTTTTTTGCTTCCTTTTGAAAAAAATACTGTGCAGTTAATTTATCCAGTTGATAAAATTGATACACTAAATGATATAATTACCCAAAGTAGGATAGATGAATTGACTGGTTTCTGTAAATTTAGTACTTTTCCTTGCTATGTTTTATATCTTAAGCTTGATGAAATAATGAAATTCACGCAATTACATTGGGAATGTTATAGCGAAGCGTGTGTTTTAGCTGCGAAGGCAAAAAAGACTAAAAACGTAGTTGGTAGTGTGAATGTTGATTGGGATGAGCAATTTTAATCGGTAAATTATAATTAATGAAGATTTTTTATAATTGTGAATTGTGCATTGTGCATTTGAACTTAAAATATATTGAGCATTAAAAAACACAGCCGAAGGCTGTGTTTTTTAATTATCTTTTAATGTAATGAGTGTGAAGCAATTGGTGAGCTTTCTCACCATAAGGTTCACCAAGGAACTCTTTATATAATGTTTCTATATATGGATTATCATGAGATTTTCTTAAGGCTTTTTGTTCATCTTCTCTATATATAGCTTCAATTCTCTTAGCAATAATATCTGAGCTACCGTGAGAGTATGGTTGACCTCCACCAGCTACACAGCCACCAGGGCATGCCATGATTTCAATCATGTGATAATTGGCTTCGCCTGAACGTATTTTTTCTAATAGTTTCCTTGCATTCCCAAGACCATTAGCAATAGCAACATTTACAGTTGTTTCTCCTATCTGAATAGAAGATTCTTTAATTCCATCCATACCTCTTATAGATCTGAATTCTAAACCGTGTACATGCTCCTTTGTTACCCATTCATAGGCTGTTCTTAAAGCTGCTTCGGCAACACCACCAGTTACACCGAAGATTGTAGCTGCACCAGTAGATTCACCTAGAGGAGCGTCGAAGTCTTCATCTTGTAATGAAGTGAAATGAATACCAGCTTCTTTAATCATTGTAGATAATTCTCTAGTTGATATAACTATATCAACATCTCTAACTCCATTTTTTGACATTTCAGGTCTTGCTGCTTCATATTTTTTAGCTAGGCAAGGCATTACTGAAACTACAATAAGATTTGAAGGATCAACATTCATTTTAGCAGCATAATAACTTTTAGCTATAGCGCCGAACATTTGTTGAGGCGATTTACAAGTAGATGGTATATCTAATAAATCAGGGAAGTCATGCTCAAAGAATTTAACCCAACCAGGACAACAGCTTGTTAATATTGGTAATTTACCACCGTGTTGTAATCTGTGTAGGAATTCTGAAGCTTCTTCCATAATAGTCAAGTCAGCTGCAAAATCTGTATCAAATACACTATCGAAGCCTAATTTTCTTAAAGATGCAACCATTTTACCCGTTACAAGAGTTCCTGGTTCTAGACCAAATTCTTCACCTAAAGCAGCTCTTATAGCTGGAGCTGTTTGAACAATAACTATTTTCTCAGGATCATTTATTACATCCCAAACTTGTCGTACATAACTAACTTCAGTTAATGCACCTGTAGGACACACAGCAACACATTGACCGCAGAAAGTACAGTTTGTTTCCATCATTGGAGCATGGAAAGCAGGAGCTATTGTTGTATCAAATCCTCTGTTTATAGCAGATAGAACACCAACAGTTTGAACTTCGTTACAAGCAGTTTCGCATCTTCTACAAAGTATACATTTATCAAAATCTCTAATTATAGAGAAAGACGTATTATCTTTTGGAGTGTTTCTCTTTTTACCTTTGTATTTTATTTCTCTTATACCAAGGTCAGAAGCTATTTTTTGGAGCTCACAATTTAAGTTTTTATCACATATTAAACAATCTTGTGGATGGTCAGAAAGAAGTAATTCTACAATAGTTCTTCTAGCTTTGATTGCTCTTATAGAATTTGTCTTTACAACCATGCCATTTGCTACTGGAGTACAGCAAGATGGGGCAAGATTTCTTCTGCCTTCAACTTCAACAACACATACTCTACAAGAACCAGGATGGTTTGTAGTTTTTCCATCAGCTACTTTGAAGTGACATAAAGTAGGAATGTCTATGTTAAGTTTTTCAGCAGCTTCTAAAATAGTAGTACCTTCTCCAACTTGAATTTTTCTATCATTTATAGTTAAAGTTACTAAACTCAATTTTTTACACCTCTCTTTTGATTACTTTTTAATGATTGCATCAACTGGACAAGCTTCTTGGCAAGCACCACATTTAATACATTTGTCTTGATCAATGACATGTTTTTGTTTTACGCTACCAGAGATACAGCTAACAGGACATTGTCTAGCACATTTAGTACAACCAATACATTTATCTGTAATTTGATATTTTAGTAATGCAGTACAAACTCCTGCAGGACATATTTTTTCATTGACATGTGCTTCGTACTCATCCTTGAAGAAATGAAGGGTACTAAGTATTGGATTTGGAGCAGTTTGCCCAAGACCACATAAAGACGTATCTTTAATTGTATCACCAAGCTCTTTTAAATCTATAAGGTCTTGTGGAGTACCTTTACCTTGGGTTATTTTTTCAAGAATTTCATACAATCTTCTATTACCGATTCTACAAGGAGTACATTTACCACAAGATTCTTCTACAGTAAATTCTAAATAGAATTTAGCTATATCAACCATACAGTTATCTTCGTCCATAACAATCATACCACCAGAACCCATCATAGAGCCGATAGATGTTAGTGATTCGTAATCAATTGGAGTATCAAGTAGTGATGCAGGAATACATCCTCCAGAAGGACCACCAGTTTGAACAGCTTTATATTTACGGCCATTTTTAATTCCACCACCGATTTCATAGATGATTTCTCTTAAAGAAATGCCCATAGGAACTTCAACAAGACCTACATTGTTGATTTTTCCAGCTAAAGCAAAAACTTTAGTTCCTCTGCATTTTTCAGTTCCGATTGAAGTAAACCATTCAAGACCCCCGTTAATTATAGCAGGTATATTTGCAAGTGTCTCAACGTTATTAACACATGTTGGTTTATCCCATAGACCTGATTGAGCAGGGAATGGTGGCTTGTAAGTTGGCTCACCACGTTCACCCTCAATAGAGTGAATTAGGGCAGTTTCTTCACCACAAACAAAAGCACCAGCACCATATTTTATAGCTATTTCAAAATTAAAACCAGAACCTAATATATCTTCACCAAGCATTCCATATTCATGTGCTTGAGCAATCGCTATTCTTAATCTTTGTATAGCCAAAGGATATTCAGCTCTTATGTAAATAAATCCTTTAGTTGCACCAATAGCGTAACCAGCGATGGCCATAGCTTCTAGTACGCTGTGGGGGTCACCTTCAAGTATAGATCTATCCATAAATGCACCTGGATCACCTTCGTCAGCATTACAAATAATATATTTCTGATTAGCATCGTAAAGTCTAGCGAATCCCCATTTTCTACCTGTAGGGAAACCACCGCCACCTCTACCTCTTAAACCTGAATCTGTAATAAATTTAACTATTTCATCAGGAGTCATTTCACTTAATACTTTACCTAAGGCAAGGTAACCTTTTGAAGCAAAACATTCTTCTATTTTTTCAGGATTTATTAAACCACAGTTCCTTAAAGCAATTCTAATTTGTTTCTTATAGAAAGACATTTCATCTTGTCTTTTTACTTTTTCTTTAATAGTTGGTTCTTCATAAAGAAGTCTTTCAACAACTCTACCATTTAACAATTGCTCTTTAGCAATTTCTTCAGCATCGTCAGGTGTTACATGAACGTAAAATACGTTATCAGGTAATACTTTGACAATAGGTCCTTTTTCACAGAAACCAAAACATCCAGTTATTTCTATCTTTACGTCATCTGATAAGCCTAATTTTTCTACTTCAGCTTGTAAATTTTCAAGAATTTGGTCACTCATTGCAGATTTACAACCAGTACCACCACAAACAAGTACTTCTCTTTTACATTTCTTGTTTTCAAATGTCAATTCATCAGAGTGAGAAGCTTCTCTTAAGCTTAAAAGTTCTTTAGAATTTTCATGTAAAGATAATAATTCTTCATAAGACTTAATTTTATTCAATGTACTTACCTCCTATTCAGTATATTCTTTTAATAGATCTTTTACTTGTGCTTTTGTAACATGACCGAAAACTCTATCATTAACTGTTACAACAGGAGCTAGACCACAAGCACCTACACATCTCAAAACTTCAATAGTGAATTTACCGTCAGGAGTTGTTTGACCTGCTTTGATATCCAATTCTTTTTCAAATTCATTAAGTACATCGCCAGACCCTCTAACAAAACATGCAGTTCCCATACACACGTTCACTACATATTTACCTCTTGGTTCAGTAGTGAAGTAGGAATAAAAAGTTACAACACCGTAAACTTTTGCTACTGGGATATTTAATTTGTTTGCAACGAATTTTTGCACTTCGTTTGGAAGATAACCAAATATACTTTGAGCTTTATGCAAAACTTCAATTAAAGCTCCTTGTTTGTCTGGTATCTCATTGATAAAAACTTCTAATTCTTTGAATTTCTCTTGAACTAACTCATTAGAACACACAAATATACCTCCTTTAAGGGTAATCTTAGTTTAAATATTAAAAAGTACACACTTAATATAAATTTAAAAACAAGTTTAGAATAAATAATTTTTTTAAACGTAAATTTTGACAAACTATGGAGTAATAATAAAATAGTATTATGTCGTAAATACAATTAATAAGTAATTATTTATAAGCCAAGCATTGTTACAAATTTATCACACAAAACTATTATACAATATAAATTGTAAAAGTTTAATACTGAAAAGGAAATTTTTTATTTTTTTTTCATTTTTTTTTCAAAATACTATTATTAATGAAACAATAATGATAACTAGATTTATTTTCCACTAATTTTAGAGTATAATTAAATGTATATATAAAAAAACTATAATATAGTAAATTGACTTAAATGTAGGAGGGTTTATATGGAATACAAGTTAAATAGTACATATAGTGGTTTTAAATTGATAGAGCAAAAGGATGTAAAGGAATTAAATTCCAAGTATAGATTATTTATTCATGAAAAAACAGGGGCAAAGCTCTTGAATTTTCAAAATGATGATGATAATAAAGTTTTTGCTATAGGTTTTAGAACACCACCACATGATAATACTGGGGTTGCACATATACTTGAACATTCAGTTTTATGTGGTTCAAGAAAATTTCCAGGTAAAGATCCATTTGTTGAACTTGCAAAAGGTTCTCTAAATACTTTTTTAAATGCTATGACATATTCGGATAAAACTCTTTATCCTGTAGCAAGTAGAAATGAGAAGGATTTTTTCAATCTGATGGATGTATATATGGATGCGGTATTGTACCCTAATATATATAAGTATCCCCAAATACTTATGCAAGAAGGTTGGCATTATGAAATAGAAGATGAAAAGGATCCACTAACGTATAAAGGGGTAGTATATAATGAGATGTTAGGGGTATTTTCTTCACCAGAAGATGTGCTTTTTAGAAAAATTCAAGGATCATTATTTCCAGATACTACATATGGATATGAATCAGGAGGAGACCCAGACTATATTACAGACTTAACTTACGAAGATTTTTTAACTTTTCATAAAAAATACTATCATCCTTCAAATAGTTATATTTATTTGTATGGCGATGGAGAATTGGATAAAAGACTTAAATTTCTAAATGATGAGTATTTATCAAAATTTGACATGGTTAACATTGAATCTAAAATAGAAACTCAAAAAGAATTTAGTGAAATAAAAGAGGTAGTAGAAGAGTATCCTGTATCACCTAAGGATGACGGAGGGGAAAAATCTTTCTTAAGTTTAAACTATGTATTAGGAGATAATTCAAATGATGAGATTTATTTAGCTTTTAATATCCTAGAGTATATTTTATTAGAAACTCCAGCAGCTCCTCTTAAAAAAGCTTTAATAGATGCTAAACTTGGAAAAGATGTTTTCGGATATTTTGATAGTGGAATAAAACAATCGGTATTTAGCATTATAGTTAAAGGAGCCAAAGAAGGAGATAAAGAAAGATTTAAAAAAGTTGTTTATGATGAACTTAAAAAAATAAAGGAAAATGGATTAGATAAGAAACTCATAGAAGCAGGAATAAATGCAAAAGAATTTGTGCTTAGAGAAGGGGATACAAGATCGTATCCTAAAGGATTACTTTACTTTTCAAAAGCAATGGATAGTATGTTATATGATAATCATCCATTAATTCATATAGAATATGAAAAAACTTTAGAAAAAATTAAAAAGGCCTTTACAACAAGTTATTTCGAGGATATGATAGATAAATATCTGCTCAATAATAAATTTGCTTCAATGGTTATATTAAATCCTAAAAAAGGATTAGCGGAAGAAAAGAAAGAAATATTAAATAAGAAATTAGATAATTACAAAAAAACTCTAAGTGAAGAAGAAATAAAAAAACTTGTCTCTAACACAAAAGAATTAAAAGAAAGACAACAAGAAGAAGACAGTAAAGAAGATAAAAATAAAATACCATTGTTATCAAAACAAGATATTAATTCAAACGCTGAAAAACTTATTCTTGAAAAGAAAGAATTTGATAATATTCCGATTTTATTTAGAGAAGAATTTACAAATAAAATTGTGTATATAAGATTTATATTTGATTTAGATGTGATAAAGCAAGATTTAATTCCTTATATAGGATTATTATCAAGTTTAATCGGAAAAGTTGATACTGAAAAATATAATTATATGGATTTAGCAAATGAAATTAATATTTCAACAGGAGGAATTGGATATTACCCAAGTACTTTCGTTAAACAAGGAGATTGTGATACTTATAATCCTAAGTTTTTAGTTAAATCAAAAGTGTTAGTAAACAAAGTTTCTAATCTTTTAGAGTTATTAAATCAAATACTAAATAATTCAAAATTTGATGATAAAAAACGAATAAAAGAAATAATCCAAGAGGCTAAATCTAGAATGGAAATGAGTCTTTATGATTCAGGTCATATGGTTGCTGCTAATAGAGTATTCTCCTATTTTTCAGAAGGAAGTAAATATGATGAAATTCTTTCAGGACTTTCTTTTTATGATTTTGTCGTAGAAATCGATAATAATTTTGAAGATAAATGGGAAGAAGTTAAGAATAATTTGGAGTTGATTTATAAACAAATATTTAACAAAAATAATATAGCAATTACATTTTCATGTGAGAAAGATGAATATGAAGAAGTTGAGAAGCAATTGCCGATATTAATAAATAATTTGAATGATGATAAGTTAGATCATAATAAATATAAGTTTGAACTTAAGGCTGATAATGAAGGTTTACTTACACAAGCAAATGTTCAGTATGTAGCAAAGGGATATAATTTTATTAAGCTTGGATATGAATATTCAGGCAGGTTATCTGTTCTTAAATCTATTGTAACACTAGATTATTTGTGGAATAAGGTACGTGTGCTCGGAGGTGCTTATGGAGCTTTTGTAAGTTTCTCTAAGACTGGTAATGTTGTATTTGTATCTTACAGAGATCCTAATTTAAAAGAAACTTTAGATAACTATGATAAACTTGTAGATTATTTGAATAATTTTAAAGCTGATGAAAAAGAGATAACAAAATATATAATAGGAACTATAAGTGGTCTAGATTCTCCATTAACTCCGTCAATGAAATTAGATAGAGAAGTATCATATTACATGGCCGATATTACAAGTGAAGATTTGCAAAGGGAAAGGGACGAAATACTCTCTACAAAAGATGAAGATATAAGAGGATTTTCTAACATGATTAAAGATGTAGTTGCTCAAAATAATATATGTGTACTTGGTAATGAAGAGAAAATTAGAGAAAATGAAGAAGTGTTTAATAATTTGATTGATGTGTTTAATTAAATCAAATGCACATTAAAAGATAATGCACGATGCACATTAAAAGAAAATGCACAATGCACATTAAAAGATAATGCACAATGCACGATGCACAATGCACATTAAAAGATAATGCACAATGCACGATGCACAATGCACAATTAAGGAGGAGATTTTTTAGCGGAGCTAAAAAATCTCTTTTAATTTATTAAAAGCAAAATTAAAACCAAAATTAAAACCAAAATTAAAACCAAAAACAAAACCAAAAACAAAACCAAAAACAAAACCGATATAATATATAAATGGTACAATACAAAATAAATACAAATATAATAAAAGAAGGTAAAAATAATTTATTTATTATTATAAAGGATATGAATTTTATGATAGTATAGATAGGGTTTTAAAATAAAGAGTAGGTATGTATATTAAGGGGCAATATATTTATTTTTATGCAAATAAATCTATTGCCCTTGATTTTTATTTACCGTTTTATTTTGAATAATGTTGATATTTAAACTATTGTTTAAATAATTTGGTTCAATTTTAATGAGAAGGTAATTGTTTTAAAGTATAGAGTATAGTGGTAGATGATTTATGTATTCTTGTTAAGTTTTTAAATTAATTAAAGATTCTCCGAAGAATGAGGAGAATCATCCATAATTGTGCATTGTGCATTGTGCATTGTGAATTATGAATTGTGCATTGCTTTAAAATAGGTTATTCAAATATATATTCACACATTTTATAAAGATTATAACGAATAGGAACATTACTCATATCTACATAATCCATTTCAAAATCGCCTTCCCATGGGAAAACAGAAATATATTTAGAATTATATATATTTATAACATATTTCTCTTTTGTATCTTTGAAAGTAAAGTAGATTTTATATTTTGGTGTTTTAGGAATATCTATAGGTTTTAAAGAAAAATCGGTTATTGATAGGTAGTCAAAAAATAAATTTATCTCATCTATCTCAGTTTCTTCTGCGTGTACTGTTTTATAAAAATTCATATCAAAAAAATTTATTTCAGTGTTTGCACTGATTTTTAGATTTTTTGCTATAGAGTTAGTGTAAAAATAATTATTTGGTTTTTTCTTGTTGATTTCATAATAGGATAATAGAACTATGGAAACTATTAGTAAGGAAATTATAAAAATTAAACTGCCTTTTTTCAAAAGAAATTACCTCCGGACTTTTTTATTTATAAACTACATATTTATTGCAAATAAAATATTACAATTACAATTAATGTATATGTTGCATATATTAAAATAGAAGAAAGTTTTATGTATAGGAGGGTGAATATAAATGAAGATATATATAGATGCTGGACATGGTGGAAAAGACCCAGGTGCAGTTGGTAATGGACTTTTAGAAAAAAATCTTACACTTCAAATTTCTTTAATTGAAAAGCAATTATTTGTGAGTAAAGGGCATCAAGTTAGAATGTCTAGAACTGGTGATGCAACATTATCACTTAGTGCAAGAGTTAATGATGCAAATACTTGGGGAGCCGATGTTTTTATATCTAATCATATAAATGCTGGAGGAGGAACAGGAGAAGAGGTTTGGTGTTCTATTTACGGAGGATTGGGAAGGACTTACGCAACAAGAGTAGAAAAGAATTTAAGTGAAATTTTCAAATCAAGAGGTGTAAAAACAAAACGAGGTAGTAATGGAGATTATTTTTATGTAATTAGGGCAACAAGAATGCCTGCTATCTTACCTGAATTTGCTTTTATAGATAGTGAATCAGACACTGATAAGTTAAAAAGTCAGGATATAATTAATAAATGTGCTGCGGCTGTAGTTGATGGGATTTTAGGTGAAACTTCTTCAAGTAGTAGTATTGTTACATCTGCTGCACCTGTAGAAAAAATAGTAACAACACCATTTAAAAGGTATTTGAGATATACAAAACCATATATGGTAGGTAGCGATGTTAAACAAGTTCAAGCAAAGTTAGTTTCTTTGGGTATCAATCCAGGACCAGTAGATGGATATTTTGGCTATAAGACTAGAAGTGGTGTACTAGCATATCAAAGAAAGAAAAATTTAGCCGTAGACGGAATTGTGGGACCACAAACATGGAATAGCTTATTTAATTAGAGTTATATGGATGGAGTTTATAAGAAAATATAGGATGTGCTTGACAAATTTCAAAGAAAGGTACTAAAATATAATTGGTGAGTGTTTACTCACCAATTTTGTTTTGTGTCAGGGGTGAGATTTATTAAAAAATCAGAAATTACAAAGGAGAAGATAATAAGTAAGTCTATTGAAATTATAAGCGAAAAAGGTTATTCTGCTACATCAACGAGAGAAATTGCCAAGGAGGCAGGTGTTTCTGAGGCAACGATATTTAAATATTTTAATACAAAAGAAGAACTATTAAACAAAGTAGTAGTTAATATTATTAGGGAGTTTAAAAGATATACATTAGAAGATTCTTTCCCAAAGTTATTTAAGGATATTAAAGATAAGAATGGCGATGAACAATTAATAGCAATTATTAAGGAAAGATATGGATTTTTAAAAACTAATATGGTTACTCTCAAAATAATATTACACGAGATGTTTATTAACGAAGATGTAGAAAATATATTTAAAAAAGAAATATGGGGCAATATGGAGGCTATTCTTGATGGTGTGTTAGATAAGGGAAAAAAAGAAAAGATATTTAGGGATGACCTTGACAATAAGTCTATAACTACAACCATACTTGGTATGTTATTCTCAACTTTGGTTTTTGCAGATATTACAAATGTAAGTAATGTTTCTTTAATTGATACATTTTTGGGAATACTATTAGAGGGTATAAGGAGTAATTAATTGATATAAGGGGTAATTAAAATGGAAAAATATGTAGAGTTTATTAAGAGTAAGAGAAAGATTTTAGTAGTAATAGTTTTATTGATTAATATATTAGCTATAATAGGATTATTTAGAATTAGAATAAATACGGATTTTAATATTTTCACTATAAATGATTCACCTAAAAAAGAAGAGTATACGGCAATGAATGAAACATTCCCAGCTTCAGAAGATATACTTGTAATGCTAGAATTTCAAGAAGATAATATTACTAGTGAGAATATAAATACATTTTTAGATTTTGTAGATTATTTGAATAGTGATGAAAATATAAGCTATGTAAATAGTTCTATACCAGAAGAAATACCAGTAAAACAAAGTTTTGTAAGTCTAAGAGATGAAGAAAACGTAAGCTCTGAAATGCTTAATAATTATTTTAAAACATTAGGAGAATTATCACCTATAATTTATGAAAATGATCATACATATACGACGGTAAGTGTTTTTCCAAGTGAAAAATTTGATTATAAAGATATAAATAAAATTGAAGAATATTTGGAAGAAAATAATATAACTTATTATTTAAGTGGAGATACTTATCTTCAAAATAAAATAGTTGATTATATCAAATATATATTATACTTTTTACCACCTATGGCATTAATCCTTATTTTGCTCGTTTTTAGAACTCAAATGAAATCATTTAAGGCTACTTTCTTTTCAGTACTTCCAGCAGGGTTAGGTGCTCTTTGGACAATGGGGATTATAGGTTGGCTTGGTAAAGAAGTATCTGTTATTACGGTATTAGCACCTATATTTACCATAGTAATTGGAAGTGCAGATGGGTTGCATTTTGTTTCGCATATTCAAGAAAATCTATCGCAAGGTAAAAATAAAATAGAAAGCATTATTGCTACTTTGAAGATTGTAGGAATACCAATGATTATTACTACATTAACATCAATGGTTGGTTTTCTATCATTAATAGTGTTGAAAAATGATGCTATAAAGGAATTAGCTATATTTGCTTCACTTGGGATAATGCTTGCTGGGCTAGCAACTTGGTATGTAATTCCGGTAATATTATCGGGAAATGTTAAAATAGCTTCATCAAATAAAAAAGATGAAATGAAGAAGAATACATTGAAAAAACTATGGGGTATACCGTCTGTTTTAATAGTAATAGTACTAGTAGTTATTTCGCTTTTTAACTTTAGCAAAATTAAAAATGAATTCAATATGTTGATGATATATAAAGATAGTACAGAAGTAAGCCAAAGCTTTAATAAGATTATGGAAGTAAATAAAGGAGCTACCCCTATATTTGTTGTTTTAGAAACAGAAGAGAATCCAATGAAACCAGAATATGGGGAAAGGGTACTCCAATTTGAAGAAGATTTGAAAGAAACGCAGTATACAGATAAAGTTATTAGTTTGTATGATTTGTATAGCAATATTTATAAAATTTCTTTTGAAACTGAAAATATGTATCCTGAAAATACTGGGCAATTAGAAAAAGTATCTATGTTTTCAGAAAATATTTCAGAGGATACAATAAGTAATTTTATAAATGAAGACAAAAATACTACAAGACTAATGGTATTTCCAAAAGATTTGAGTAATAATACACTTGAACAATTAGACGATTATGTGAAAACTTTTAATGATGAAAATGAGGATATGAAAGCTACTATAACAGGAGCTCAGTATCTAATGTATGAACTTAATTCTAGTATTATAGAAGGACAAACCAAAAGTACAATAATAGCTATGATATTAATATTTCTACTATTACTTTTGTCGCTAAAAAAAGTAAAAACGGCTGTTGTTGCTATACTGCCGATAATAATCACAGCCTTTATTTTAAATGGATTTTTGGGTATATCAGCAATATCATTAAATTTAATAACTGTTACAATTTTTAGTGTCACCTTAGGAGTTGGGGTTGATTATGCTATACATTTTACTTCTGTCTGGAATAGTTATATAAATGAAGGAGATACTCCGGAAGAAGCAACGGATAAGGCGTATAAATACACTTCAAAACCTGTAATAGCTAATGCGATAGGGTTATCAATCGGATTTAGTGCTTTGTTATTATCACCATTAAAGATACATACTTATATATCTGCTCTTATGTGGGTATCAATGCTTGTCAGTGTTCTTTTGAGTCTTTCTTTTTTACCAACAATGCTGAGAAGATTAAATATTCGTAAATAAAAGTGCAAAACTTATTAAGCAATCGAGATTTTTAAGAAGTGTAAATTAAGTTTCACTGTGGAAACTCTGTAGTAATTGTTTAGAAAAATATTAGATTTAATAGCAGTATTTACGTAAATGTAAATACTGTTATTTTTTTACGCTGTTGATAGATTTGAAAAATCTTTAAAATATTTTTATTACTTGGGTGCTATAAGCATATTTTAAGTCTACCTATGAATTTTTTCTCCACAAGAAGAACTGGAGATATCTTAACAAGATTTCAAGATGCAGCTACCATAAAAAATATATTAACAGGGGTTTCCATTTCCTTGGTTATTGATATTGGACTAGCTACCATATCAGGAGTAGTTTTATATTTTATGAATCCTAAGTTATTTGGAATTATTGTGATTATGTTGATTATTAGTATTATTTTGATTTATGCATTTAAGATTCCATATAAAGTGTTGAATAAGAAACAAATGGAGCAAGATGTTATGCTTAATTCCCAAATGATTGAATCATTAAAAAATTTGGAGATTTATTAGTTTTCTCTAATTTATCAGGATACTTCATTCAACCAGTATCTAACTTGATAGGATTACAATTAACTTTTCAAGAAGCAAGTATTGCTATGAGTAGACTTTCAGAAATTTATGAAATAGAACCTGAGCAAAACGAAGAAGAAAATAAATTGAAAGATATAGATTTAGACGGAAATATAGTATTAGATAAGGTTTCTTTCAAATATGGAGCAAGGGCAAATGTTTTGGATGAGTTAAGTTTGACTTTCCCAAAAGGTAAAAAAGTTGCTTTAGTAGGACAATCAGGTGCAGGAAAAACAACCATTGCTAAATTGCTATTGAATTTTTACGAAGTAAATGATGGTCGAGTTTTATTAAATGATTATGACATCAAAGATATAGATATAAAATACTTGAGAAACAAGGTAGGCTATGTATCTCAAAATATAGAGCTATTTACTGGAAAAATTATAGACAATATAAAAGTTGGTAATCCAAATAAGAAATATGAAGAGATAATAAAAGCATCAAAAAAAGCTGGTTGTCATGAATTTATAGAAAAAATGCCAGGGAGATGGCAAGCTCAGTTACAAGTTCCTTCGCAAGGGGGTCAGACCCCACCCGACTTTAGTCGAAAAATGATATGAAAAATAATACCTAACAGGATATTTATTGTTAGGTATTTTTTGATTATAAATTTAAATTTACGGCAATAGTATTAGTAAACATATTTCATATAATAAAGGAGTTAGTATGGCAAGAAAAAAATTAATATGGTATCCTGGAGCAACTTATCATATAATGACTAGAGGAAATCATAGAAATTATATATTTAAAGATAGAGAGGATTATTTGGTTTATTTAAATACTTTAGAAGAGGCTTTGAAAAAATATTCAGGTATTTTATATTGTTATTGTTTAATGACTAACCATGTTCATTTAGTTATAGAAACAAGTGAGATAAATATTAGTACGATAATGAAAAGAATAAATCAACTATTTACTTTATATTTTAATAATAAATATAATTTGGTTGGGCATTTATTTCAAGGTAGATATTATTGGGAACTTATAGAAGAAGATAGGTATGTTTTAGAGGTCAGTAGATATATTCATTTAAACCCAGTAAGAGCTAATATGGTTTCAAAACCTGAAGAATATAAATGGAGTAGTTATAGTATGTTTATTGAACAAAAGAAAGAAAAATTAATCAAGCCGAAAAAAGTTCTTTCCTATTTTCAAGAGGAAAACCAAAAGGAGCTATATAGAAAATTTGTTGAAAGTGGAATTAAAACTAAATTGAATATAGTTTGTGAGTAGAGTAAAATAATAGTAATGGTAAGTGTTGTTATCATTAAATAATTTATAAAAGTTATGGAGGAATTAGGATGCAAATATATCACGGAAGTGATGTGATAGTTGATAAACCTAAAATACTAAAAAATAATAGATTACTTGATTTTGGAATGGGATATTACACTACTATGAATAGAGAGCAAGCCAAAAGGTGGGCTGAAAAAGTGAGCATAAGAAATAATACAGGAAGTAAGTTTATATCAATATATAATTTTGATATAGATAAAGCAAAATACGAACTTAATATATTAGAATTCACGAATCCCGATGAAAAGTGGTTAGAATTTATAACTGCGAATAGAAGAGGGAAAGAAATTATTGAAGAGTATGATATCGTGATTGGTCCGGTTGCTGATGATAATGTATATTTAAGTGTAAAACTTTTTGAAACTGGTGTGTTAGGAAAGGAAGAAGCAATAAAAAGATTAAAGGTACAGAAACTATTTAATCAGCTATCATTTCATACTGATAGGGCATTAATGTTTTGTGAGTTTGATTCTTATATTGATTTAGGGGGAAAAGAAAATGGATAAGTATAAATTTGATGCAGTTTTTCCAATAATAAGTGCTGCTCTCGTCGAAAAAATAGCAATTGAATTAAAGTTGCTAGATGAACAGGCTGTTTCAGAATTATATTCTTCTTATTTATATAAAGTCCTAGAAAGAGAAGAAACAAAATTATGGCAATATAGTACAGAAAAGTTATTTGATATGTTTTTAGAAGAAAAAAATAGTGGGGAAATACACTTTCCACAAGTATGAGGTGAGGAATAGTGAATAAAAAAATCGATTTTACAGTTTTTTGTCTCGAAAGCTATAAACGGGCACATGATATCAATGGAAAAACTGCTCTTGAAGTTTTTGAACAATATAAGGTGTTTGATTATATTAAATCTTTTTATGATGTACTTCATACAACTGGGCAAGATTATATAGTAGAAGATATTGATAAATATATTAATGCAAGAGTGATACATTAAGGGGTCAGACCCCACTCGAATTTATCACGGAAGTAACGTTTTAGTCGAAAAACCTCTTCTAAAAAAACCTAATAGAACATTAGATTTTGGAAAGAGTATATGCTTGTTTAAATGCCTTTGAAAATAAATTTATGGATTTTGATACGGCTATTAAAGAACTTGGAACATATAAACTAGATGATCAAATTTCTTTTGATATTGAAAAGGATTTGAGTTATTTGAAATATTCTAGATATGAGGAGGTATAGTATGAGTCTGCCAAAAGTAACACAAGAAAATGTGCATATATTCATTCCTTTAAAAGCAGCAAAAGTATCTGAAAGATATGCGGAAAATCATAATATATCTTCAAAACAAGCTCTTTTAGATTTTTATAATTCTAAGGTATATGAGGTTCTAGAAAGAGAAGATACTAAGCTTTGGTATGAGGGTGTAAATTATATATACATGAAATTAGAGGAAGAAAAGGAATAGTGGCTAATATGATTTTAATATCAAATGGGCAAGGGATGTTTAATATAAAAGTTAAAGATAGATTGCAATTCAATACTTTGATGATTGAGTTCTACAATACAAGAGAAGCTGATAATATATTTGAATTTTTATATAGTAATTGTTTAGAAAAATATTAGATTTAATAGCAGTATTTACGTAAATGTAAATACTGTTATTTTTTTGCGATAGAGGTAGATTTGAAAAATCTTTAAAATTTTTTAAATAAATTAAAAAATATTAATTATTAATACCTAATACGCGCAATGTTATTGCAATAAATGGTTTTAATGGTATAAAATATATTTAATATAAGGAGGATTTTATTATGGAAATGGTAATGTAAATGCCTAATATTATGTTGGGGTTTACGAGCTGGTTTAGGCAAGATATTAAAAATAGTTGTTTACTTATAGTAAAAATTGACTTTAATAAAAAATAGAAAGGGTGTTTATATGAAAAATAAATTTAGTAATGAGGTGCTAATTAGTATTATATATGCAATTTTTATATTACCAATTTTCCTTTTATTCAATTTTGGTATTATAAAATCATCAGTTACATTGCACATAATTTATATAATATTCACAACTGTTTTATTAATTTTAAGTAGAAATAATTATTTGAACAATATGGTCTCATTTATTAGGATGATTATTATTTATGTTCCAATCAATTTTCTTTTGATTTATTTATTAGCAAGCTTATTGGGAAATAATATGGATCCATTAGGTGCGGGAGTGCTGATTAATGTTTTATTATGTTATAATGGTATTTATTTTATAATTGAATTGATACTCAGTTATTCATTAGGAAAAATACTTAAAAATAAAAATAATCTTAAAAAAATAGATATAAACTAATCATATAAAAAAATAGATATAAACTAATCATCTTGACATTTTCAATAGTTAATATTATAATTTCTATATATATTTTATTATGGTAAAGAGTAGAATAAGTTATATTAGATTTTTTATTATGATATAGATGAAGTTGTTAGATGGGTCATCCATAGAATAGGTGATAATTTATGAAAAAGAACATTAATGAAATTGCGGCAGACGTGAGTACTGCTATTAAGAGTTTTGAGAAGGATTATATGGGCAGAGGTCCACAAGATATAAAAACATTTATTGTAGAAGATATGATACTAGTTAGGCTGAGAGGAATACTAACTCCAGCAGAGCGAAATTTAGCTTCGCATGAGGATGGCATAAATCTTATAAAACAAACTCGAATGAAGTTACTTGAAAATTCCAGAGACATTTTAACAAATATTGTTTTTGAAATAGTAGGTGAATGTGTTTTGAGTTTACATACGGATATTGATGTTGAGAAAGATGAAAGAATAATAATATTTACGTTAGATATTTGACAGATTTTATAAAGGGAATTATATTTCAGTTATTAATAGGTCATTATAAAGCAGAAGAGCTTTATAATGACCTATTTTTTGTATGTAGAAATCTTATGGGAGGGATTAACTTGAGAAAAAAATTAATTTTACTTTCTTCAACTTTTATTTTATTAGTTCTAGGGGCTACCTACACTTATAGTGTATTTTTAGAATCATTTACAGAGGCATTTAAAATTTCAAAATCAGTGGCATCTGTTCCGTTTTCTGTTTTTTTATTTTCTTATGCAATAGGGATGGGCGTAGCGGGAAAAGTTTATCCCAAATATTCACCGAGAATAATAACTTTATTAGGAGGAGTTTCCTTTGCTTTAGGATTTATTTTATCTAGTTTCACACAAAATATTGTTCAATTATCAATTAGCTATGGATTGTTAAGCGGATTTGGATTAGCATTTGCATATGTTACGCCTATTACATTGGTGTCACAATGGTTTGTTAAGAAGAAGGGCTTAGCTTCGGGTATAGTAATCAGCGCTTTTGGTCTAGGTTCATTTTTCTTATCTCCTATATCAAATAATTTGTTAATCAAGGTTGGTTGGAGAAACACATTAAGATATGAGGGAATTATTTTCTTATTAATAATAGTATTAAGTTCATTAATATTAGAAAAACCTAAAGAAGTTAAAAAAGTACCTTCAAAGGAAGAAAAGAACATTACAGTGACATATTTATTTAAAAATAGTACTTTTACAAGAATATGGATATCCTATGTAGTAGCATTAACTACTGGCCTTATGATTATGGGGCATATTGTTCCAATGTCAAAAGAAATTGGAAGCCAGCCAGCTAAAGCAGTTTTATTAATAAGTGTTATTTCGGTTTTTAATGCATTAGGAAGAATAGTTATAGGAGCCTTTGGAGATAAGATTTCAGGTACTAAAATACTAGGCGTGTTGTATTGCTTGCAAGGGATAGTATTTGTTTTGTTTTTATTATCTTATAAAATACCAATACTTATATATATTTGTGCTGCCTTATTTGGATTTAATTTTGGAGGATGGCTTGTATTATTTCCTATAGTATCAAGTGAATATTTTGGTATAGAATCTTTGAGTGCTGTTTATGGAATTTTGTTTTCTAGTTATGGTGTTGCAGGGGTATTAGGACCTATATGCATAAGTTTTTTACAAAATATTTTTGGTAGTTATAAAGTTCCACTTCAAATATCTGCCGTACTTTGTTTTGTTGCTTTTATTGTGATATTACCTTTAAAGAATAGGGAGAATCAATTACAAATAAACTAAAAGCTAATTGACATATGTTTAAACTATGGGTTGAGTTAATTCCACTGAGGGGTAAAATTAAAAAGGTGTTTTGGATGTAAAAGCGAAAATAGAAGATGTTCATGAAGAATAAGATCAGAAAATCCCAGTAGAAGTAAAAATTCTATTGGGATTTTTATATGATTTTTTATGATTAACAAATTTAAGAAAACATTAAATTTATTTTGCAGATTTTAAATAGGCTATATCAGAAATGTTTTTCCCAGTTGCCATTTCTACAAAATTCATTTCGTTAGATAAATCATCAAATTTTCTATCTAAAGTAATTACTTTTCCTTCAAGAGTTGCAACTCGCAGATTTAATTGGTCTAATAACGCTTTATGTTCTTCGCTATTATGGTGGAGCGCTCTTAAAATTTGAGTGTTTTCTTTAACTTGAGATTCAAGAGAATCAAATCTGTTTTCAAGAGAATCAAATCTGTTTTCAAGAGAATCAAATCTGTTTTCAAGAGAATCAAATCTGTTTTCAAAGGAATCAACTTTGGTAACTAGTTTTTCTAGTATATTAAGTATTTTATCTTCATTATTCATTTAAATTCACATCCTATCTAGAATAGTATGAAACTGTAGAATGTAGCATAGTTTAGTAATTGCGTAGTTTCATAACTTAAATTAATTATACACTAAAGAAAAACATTTATAAACAGGAAAAAAATTCTTCAGAAAACAAATATTTTACTTGATAAACGAACTTATGTTTGGGTATAATATAGATAGATAGTTCAAAACTCACAGTTCATAGTACTCAGTAAGAAGTTGAAGGAAAGAATTTTTAAAAAGGGTGAAGGTAAATGGAAGATTTTAAAGAAAGAATTATATTTCATATTGATGTTAATTCGGCTTTTTTATCTTGGGAAGCAGCTAGAAGACTTCAATATGGAGATGAAGTGGACCTTAGAGATATACCATCTGCTATTGGAGGAGATGAAAAAAGTAGACATGGCATAATACTTGCAAAATCAATACCTGCAAAAAAATATGGAATAAAGACAGGAGAAAGTCTTCGGGACGCTTTTGGAAAGTGCCCTGTGCTTAAAATTGTCCGTCCTGATTATGATTTATATATGAGATGTAGCAATGCTATGATGGAAATGTTAAAAGAATATTCTCCATCTATACAGAGGTATTCTATAGATGAATGTTTTATTGAATTTATAAGTAACGATAGAGGATGCAGGGAACTTTTGCAGGTTGCTTTGGAAATAAAAGAAAGAATTAAAAAAGAGCTTGGATTCACTGTGAACATAGGAATATCTAACAATAAACTTTTAGCAAAAATGGCTTCAGATTTTAAAAAACCAGATAGGGTACATACCTTATTTAAATATGAAATAGAAGAGAAAATGTGGCCTCTTAAAATAGAAGATTTATTTATGGTTGGACGGGCTACTGCGCCTAAACTGAGAAAATTGAATATCAATACTATTGGGGATTTGGCGAATTATGATCTTGAGATTCTTAATTATAAATTTAAAAAACATGGTGCTATTATTTGGGAATATGCAAATGGGATAGACCATTCTAACGTAAGAGAATGTAATTATATAGGGATGAAAGGGCTTGGTAATTCAACAACTATTTCTTTTGATGTGGTGGATGCAGAAACAGCTAAAATGGTTTTATTGTCTTTAGTTGAGACACTTTGTATGCGACTCAGAGATGCAGAGAAAATTTGTTCAGTTGTTTCTGTGAGTATTAGAAATAATGAGTTTGAAAATTATTCACATCAAAGAAAGCTTGGATATTTTACTAATTCTACACGAGAAATATATAAGATAGTTAAAGAACTCTTTGATGAAGCGTGGAAGGGTAAACCAATAAGACATCTAGGTGTACGAGTTACAGAATTATGTAATGAAGAAACTCACCAATTATCAATTTTTGAAAAAACAGATATTGAAAAAGATACTAAATTAGATAAGACTTTAGATAATTTGAGGTTAAAGTATGGTAAAAAAGCAGTAGTTAGATCTTGCTTTCTTAATTCAGGATTAAAGGCAGTGAATGGAGGAAATCAAGAAGACGATTATCCTATGATGTCTAGTTTTCTTTAAATGTTTAGCTTTGTTTTAAAGAATTGTTGATTTATAAAGTGTTGGTTCATTAATAGTATTTTTTTTATAATAGTGTGAAGTGTGAAGTGTGAAGTGTGAAGTGTGAAGTGTGAAGTGTGAAGTGTGAAGTGTGAAGTGTGAAGTGTGA
>NZ_JBTVVN010000020.1:0-70323 GCF_054819755.1 Clostridium sp. DL1XJH146 | reverse complement strand
ATTGGTTTAATCTGACCAAAGGGAAGAAAATCATCAATAATTGTGCATTGTAAATTGTGCATTGTGCATTGGTTTAATCTGACCAAAGGGAAGAAAATCATCAATAATTGTGCATTGTAAATTGTGCATTGTGCATTGGTTTAAACTGACCAAGGGGAAGAAAATTATCATCCATTGCACTCTGCACTCTGCAAATCGCACACTTGTTTAAAAAAAAGGGGGTTTCAAAAAAAGTGTATATTATAAGTGCTTGTCTTTGTGGAGTGAATTGTAAGTATTCAGGAGAGAACAATTTTGATGAAAAAGCTTATAAATTATTTTGTGAGGGCAAAGCTGTTTTGGTTTGCCCAGAGCAATTAGGTGGATTACCAACACCGAGAACTCCTAAAGAAATTGTCGGTGGGAATGGGTATGATGTTTTAGATGGGAAAGCTAAGGTATTAGATAAAAAAGGTGAGGATGATACAGAGGGATTTATAAGAGGAGCAGAAGAAACTTTGAAAATAGCAAAGGCAATAGGGGCAGAAACAGCTATTTTTCAAGTAAGAAGTCCTTCTTGTGGAAGCAATACTATATATGATGGTAGTTTTAGTGGTAATAAAGTAGAAGGCTGTGGGGTAACGACGGCTTTGCTTAGAAGAAATAGCATTAAGGTTATTAATATTGAAGAGATTTAATTTTCAGGATCTGTTATAATGAGTTGTTGATTTATGGGATATTGTTTGAACAAATAGTTTCAATATATAAAATATTATATTGGCTAAACTAATTTATTTAGCTAAAGTTTTAATAGACACAGCATTGGAATTATATCTAGAATTAAATAGAATGATTGATAATTATTTACTATAATATAATTAGGATAAAATACAGAATATTAAAAAACTAAATTTTAAGGAGGAATATATAATGGATAATAAAGAAATCAGATCTTCTGCAAGAGAGAATTTAAGAGGAACTTGTAAAGTATGCTCACAATGTAATGGCATTGCATGTGCTGGTCAAACTCCAGGTATGGGTGGAAAAGGGACGGGGTCATCTTTTAAAGAAAACTTCGAATCATTAGCTGCGTATAAAGTCAATTTAAGGACTCTTCATGATGCAAAGGACCCAGATACATCATTTGAGTTATTCGGTAAGAAAATGGATATTCCAGTTTTTGCAGCTCCAGTAGCTGGCACAAATCTAAATATGGGTGGAATGTTTACAGAAGAAGAGTACATATCTTGGGTAATTGATGGGTGTAGTGATGCTAGAATATATCCAATGGTAGGAGATGGACCTGTGGATACATTTTTACAAACTAATTTAGAACAATTAAAAAAAGTAGATGGAGAAGGTATTGCTATAATTAAACCTTGGGTAAATGAAGAAGTAATTAAAAAAATAAAACAAGCAGAAGATGCTGGAGTATTTGCAGTTGGAATGGATATAGATGCTTGTGGACTTCTTTCTTTGGCTTTGATGGGAAAACCTGTAATGCCAAAAAATATTGAGGAAATAAAAGAAATAGTTAAAAATACAAAGGTTCCATTTATTTTAAAAGGGATTATGACACCGGACGAGGCAGAATTAGCAGTTGAAGCTGGAGTAGATGCTATAGTTGTATCAAATCATGGTGGACGAGCATTAGATCACACTCCAGGAGTAGCAGATGTACTACCGGAAATTGCAGATAGAGTAAAAGGTAAGATAACAATATTAGCAGATGGTGGTGTTAGGTCAGGAGTAGACGTTCTTAAAATGATAGCTCTTGGGGCGGATGCAGTATTGATAGGAAGACCTTTTGTAACAGCCGCTTTTGGAGGAAAAATAGAAGGCGTTAAACAATATATAGAAGGATTAAAATCAGAATTAAAATCTGCAATGGTTTTGACAGGGTGTAAAACTATTAAAGATATAGATGGCAGGGTGCTATACTAAATTAAAGCTGTATCAAAATAGAGTTTTAAACAATATTTATGGTAAATATGCTTTTATATAGAAGAGATATAGAAAGGGTTAATAACTAGTTTTAAAGTTATTAACCCTTTGTTGTTTTATGCGTAAAAACACATTCCATTAGTATTTTAAGGTATTATTCGCAATGATCATTTTAAATATTTATATAAGTATACATTACTTATTAACGAGCTTATTATAAAAACAGATACAGTTGCTATAGCAGCTCCGTTAGACCCGAATTTTAAAATTAAAACTACATCTAATATAATATTTGCTATTCCAGAAATTATAGCATTATAGAAATTAACTCTTACTTTTTTTATACTAGCAAGGATATTTCCAGCTGGAGATCTAAATGAGCCTGCAATAATATATCCAAACATTAAAATTCTGAATGGAACTATAGAATCTAAATAATCTGATCCAAATAAAAGAAGTATAAATGGCTTTGCTCCAATTATTAAAATTGTTGAAATAGTTAAATTAAATAAGAATAAGTATTTTTCTAATTTTATATAGTTTTCTCTTATCCATTTTTTATCATAGTTATTTTTTGCAAAATAAGGATATACAAAAATCATAATTGATCCAGGAATAAATAGAAGATTGAAAGGCACTAAAGTTGCATTTCTATATACACCTACCGACATACTATCTTTAGTTATTAAACCTACTAAAAAAGTGTCTAAAAGAAGTAATAATTGAGAAATTGCATTTGTAAAAGAACAAGTAAGAGCATATTTGGTAAAGGAGATTTTTTCTGTTTTCTCCAGCTTTGATGCTTTCCACAAAGGAATAATATAAATCCTAGATAAATAAAATGCAATTATTAATGTTATTGAGTAAGCTAAATACCTTGCTATAATGACTCCTTTTAAGCCAAAAAAGAGACCAAGTATAAAAGTAAATAAAAAGAATAAAATTGTATTTGAAGATGTTAAAAAAGAAAATTCTCTGTTTTTTAACTCTGTTCTGAAAAATATAGAAATTAATTCAAATAGAATTAGTATTATTGGGAAGAAAAAGAAAGCTCTAAGTATTTCTGTACTATCTACCACGGGAAGTTTGAAAAAACTTGTATAAATTAAAATAGCTAGAGATATGGTAGAGTTGGCTAAAACACCTAGTTTTAATGCGAATTTAAGATATTTATATTTATCCTCGTAATTAGTTTTCTCACTGCAATATTGCAAAACAGCGGGTACAACTCCTATACCTTGAAGCAATAGAAACATATTTAGAGCAGTTAAAGCATATGAGTAATCTCCATAATTTTTAGTAGATAAAATTCTAACTAATACCAATGATGATGCAAATTGAACTATTTTATTTAAAAAGTTAGCGCTGAAAATATGTATAAAACCATTTTTGATAGCAAATTTTAATTTTGAATTGTCTGTCATATTATACCTCTCATTATCGTAATTTAATTCAAATGTATTATAGCATTCGAAGGAATTACTTACAATCTGTACTGTTTTACTTCTATGTAACTAAATATAACTTAATAATTAAGAGGCGTATCTAATAAATAGGAAACTATAAATTAATAAATTTGAAAACTGTTATAAATGTATAAAAAATATGTATTTGGCCATAATATTCAAGTAAGGAGGGGTATTATGGAACAAGTATGTTGTCAAAAAAGAGATAAAAATTGTCATAATAGCGCTAAAAGGGTAAGAAGAGAAGGCAAAGTGCCAGGTGTTTTATATGGTAAGAATATTGATACAACTTTAATATCATTTGATAGAAAAGATTTGAGTAAAGAGGTCCAAAAAGATGGTGAGCATGCTGTTTTTAATCTAGAGTTAAATAATAATCCACATAAGGTGATTATTAAAGAAATCCAAAGAGAACCATTAAAGCATGAAATAGTTCATATCGATGTTGAAGAAATAAACCAAAATACCATGATACAAACAGAAGTGCCCATTATTTTAAAAGGTGAGGGTGCGGTTTTAAGTAAGGGAGGTATTTTGCAGAAGGAAAAAGATAAAGTTAAAATAAAATGTTATCCAGATGAAATTCCTAAATCTTTTGAGGTTGACGTTTCAAATATGAATATTGGAGCAGTATACAGAGTAAGAGATGTAGAAGTGGGTGAAGAAATTTCATTTACTTCAGATTTGGATACAATTCTATTTTCGGTAAATTATATAAATAATAAAATTGAAGAAGAACTTGAAGATGAAAAAAGTGCCCTTAATAGCCTTGTTAAAGACGAGTTAGCGTATCGCAAAGAAGAAGAAGAAAAAGCTAATTAGATACATAAGATTTAAAATATAACATTTAGGATTGTGAGTTCCTAAATGCTATATTTTATTTAAGTGTTGTATCTTATTACCAAAATATTGTATAATGTTCATATAATATTTTGAGGAGGGTTCCAATGAATTATAGAGATAAATACAATGAATGGTTAACTTCATCAATAATTGATGAACAAACAAAAAATGAACTTAAGGGTATTAAAGATGAAAAAGAAATAGAAGATAGATTTTATAAAGATTTAGAATTTGGTACTGGTGGATTACGAGGTGTAATTGGAGCAGGTTCAAACAGATTAAATGTATATACTGTAGGTAAAGCAACTCAAGGTCTTGCTGATTACTTATTAAATAGCTATGAAGACCAAGATATATCAGTAAGTATTGCTTGTGATTCTAGAAATATGTCAAATGAATTTGCAGAAAGAGCTGCAACTACATTGTGTGCTAATGGAATAAAAGTAAACTTATTTGAAAGTTTAAGACCGACACCAATGCTGTCATACACAGTAAGAGAATTAAAATCAAAAGCTGGAATTGTTGTTACTGCTTCTCATAATCCAAAGCAGTATAACGGGTATAAGGTATATGGAGAAGATGGTGGACAAGTAGTAGACGAACCTGCAAAAAGAATAATTGATTTTGTCGATAAAGTTGTAGATTTCGATCAAATTAAAACAATGAGTTACGATGAGGCTATAGAAAAGAAGCTTTTAATCATAATAGGAGAAGAAGTTGATAAAAAATATTATGATAAAGTGAAAAATCTTTCTATAAGAGATGAGCTTATAAAAAACAAAGCAAAAGATTTAAAAATAATATATACTCCAATTCATGGTAGCGGAAATGTACCTGTAAGAAGAGTGTTAAAGGAACTAGGATACGAAAATTTATCAGTAGTAAAGGAACAAGAATTACCAGATGGTAATTTCCCCACTGCAAGTTATCCAAATCCTGAAGAACCAGCAGTTTTCAAAATTGCTTTAGATATGGCAAAAAGAATAAAACCTGATATTATTTTTGGAACTGATCCCGACTGTGACAGGATTGGAGCGGTTGTAAAAGATAGTTCTGATGAATATAGAGTTTTAACAGGAAATCAAATGGGCGCATTACTAACTGACTATATATTATCTTCATTAAAAGAAGAAGATAAAATGCCAAGTGATGGTGTAGTTGTTAAGACAATAGTTACCTCTGAAATGGCAAGAAAAATTGCTGAAAAGTATGAAGTTGAAATAATAGATACATTAACTGGATTTAAATATATTGGTGAAAAAATTAAAGAATTTGAAAAAACTAAGGAAAATACATATTTATTTGGATTTGAAGAAAGCTATGGATATTTAGCTGGTGATTTTGTAAGAGATAAGGATGCAGTAATTGCAGCTACATTAATTTGTGAGATGACTTTATATTACAAAGAAAAAGGAATTAGTCTATACGATGCATTGATTAACTTGTATAAAGAGTTTGGGTTCTTTAAAGAAAGTTTAGTTTCTATAAAGTTAGAAGGGAAAGAAGGTCAAGAAAAAATCACAAATGCTCTTGATTATTTGAGAAATTCTATGGAAGACAATATTGATGGTGTGAAAATTGTTAAAACCTTTGATTATAAATTGAGCATAGAAAAAGATTTAGTTAATTTAAATGAAGAAAAGATTGATTTGCCGACATCAAATGTTTTGAAATTTATACTTGAAGATGGTTCTTGGTTTGTTGTAAGACCTTCAGGAACAGAACCTAAGATGAAAATATATTTATCTGTAATAGGGGATAGTTTAGAAGGGTCAGAGAATAAAACACAATCTTTTACAAATTCAGTTATGAAAATAATAAATATGGCAACAAAATAGATTTTTAAACGCTGCTGAATAAGCAGCTTTTAAATTTTTTGTGAATTTATACGAAAAAAAAGAGATTTTTTCTATAGTTTTGTATATAATTTAAGAGGCAATTAATATAGAAAATTGTATTCTAATTACTAAGAATAATTACACTAGGAGGCATTATGGCAATAAAAGAAAGTTTTAGAAATAAAATTGATGATATATTATTTTTGAGTATTAATGAGGAAAGAATAGAAGGTTTATTTGGAGTTAATATAAATGAAGAAATTTATATGCCTATTTCAGCTAAGAGTTTAATAGAAAAAATTCAAAAGGGTGATGAAATAGATGAAATTTCCATTGGTTACTTTGTAGAAGGCATGTTTACTGTTTTAGGATTAGATAAAGAATTTAAATATAACAAATATTATATTGAATTACTAAGAAATTTAGATAAGAGCTTGGAGTATGTAAAGGGATTAATTGCTAAACAAGTGAGAGTAAAAAAATATGAAGAGGCTTATATATTGTTAAAAGGTCTTTCTTTAGTAAAAAATAGTGAAGAAGTAAATGAAAAATTATTGATGTTAGCAAATGAACTTCGAAAAAACAATAAAGATTATGATAAGGAATTATTGGATATAATTGAAATGAGTAGGGAGCTAGAAAATAATAATATATCTCATATTTATTATGCAGAATATTTAAAAGAAAAAGGGGATTCTGAAAAAGCTTTATTTCATATAAATGAGTTTATTAGAAATGGAGGAACAGAAACTTCAGAGATAACGGACACAAAAGAAGCATTGAAAATAGAAGTAGAATTTAGAAAGGCAAAAGAATTAGTTTATGATAGTCCAGAAGAAGCTTTAAAAATACTAGTGCCATATTTGAAAGAAATGGGAAATAACGCAAGTGTATATTATTATATAGCTATAGCTTATAGGAATTTAGAGAATTTTGATAAAGCTATATTTTACTTAAATGATGGAATAGCAATTGATAGTTCATTCCCAGAGATGTTTAATGAAATGGGTATAAACCTAGCATCTGTTGGTAATTACAAAGATGCAATAGAATATTTAAGAAAAGCATTTGAAGCAACTAAATCTATTGAAATTTGCACAAATTTGATTATGTGTTATTTAAATAATGGAGATGAAAAGCAGGCAAAATATCATTTTGAACTAGCTAAGAAAATTGATGAGAATGATGAAATTTTAAAAGAAATAGAAAGATATTTTAAATAAATAATTTATTCAGAGTAAAAGTTTGTAATATTTTCTTAATATTTCAGTAAAATGTTTGATGTATAATTACTCTGGAAGTTATGAGAAAATATATATTGATACCGTTAGGAGTGTTGTTTTTGAATAGTAAGTACAGGTTATACATAGTTGATAGTATTATTGTGATGTTTTCAATGTACATATCATTAACGCTTATATTTGAGATGAATATTCCTCAAAGTCCTTTAACTTTTTTAGGGATTAAGATATTTCTCATTGTCATTTTAACTTTGTTTTTTAATAAAATATTTAATTTATATGATTGTATGTGGAAGTATGCTACAGGTAAAGAATTTTTAACAACAGTTATATCTACTTCAGTATCAAATATTATACTTTTTGCAATTAGTTACATTATATATTATAGAAAACTAAGTTATATTGAAGTTAAAGTGTTAATTATGATGCATATTGTATACTGGATTTTAGTCACTATAATGATGATTATTGCAAGAATTTTCATTAAGGTTAGGGATAATAAATATACTGGGGATATTGTAGCAAAAAATAAAATCAATACATTAATCTTTGGTGCTGGTGATGCGGGAGTAATGCTTTTTAATGAAATAAAGAGACATAAATCTTTAAATTATAAGGTTGTTGGATTTATTGATGATGATTTAAGTAAAGTTGGTAAAAGTATATTTGGAATAAAGGTTTTAGGGAATAGAAAAAATATAGATAGAATTTGTAGAGAAAATGAAGTTGAGGAAATACTAATTGCAGTTCCGTCTATTCCATTTAAGAGTAAAAAAGAAATATATAATATATGCAAAGATACAGGATGCAGACTAAAAACTCTTCCTGGATTGTATGAGATTATTAATGGTGATGTAAAAATTAATCAACTTAGAGAAGTAGATATAAATGATTTGCTTGGAAGAAAGTCTATTAAATTAAACAATGAAAATATTAATAAATACATTAATGATAAAGTTGTGCTAGTTACCGGTGGAGGAGGATCAATAGGCTCTGAACTATGCAGACAAATCACTAAATTTAAGCCTAAAAAACTTTTGGTTTTAGATATTTATGAAAATAATGCATATGATCTTCAAATGGAATTGAAAAGACAGCATAAAGAATTGGATTTAGAAGTAATAATAGCATCTATTCGTGATGAAAAAAGACTTGAAGAAATTTTCAGTAGATATAAGCCTTATGTCGTATTCCATGCAGCAGCACATAAACACGTTCCTTTAATGGAGGATAATCCAAAAGAAGCAATAAAAAATAATGTTATTGGAACTTATAATTTAGCAAAATATAGTGAAAAATATGATGTTAAAAAATTCGTGCAGATAAGTACTGATAAAGCCGTCAATCCTACTAATGTTATGGGAGCAACTAAAAGATTTTGTGAAAAAATAATACAAGGATTTGCTAAAGAAAGCAATACGGAATATGTTGCTGTTAGATTTGGGAATGTACTAGGTAGTAATGGCTCTGTTATACCATTGTTTAAAAAACAGATTTCTTCTGGTGGACCAGTTACGGTAACGCATCCGGAAATCAATAGATTTTTCATGACAATACCTGAAGCGGCACAATTGGTAATACAAGCAGGTGCAATTGCAAGAGGTGGAGAAATTTTTGTTTTAGATATGGGTAAACCTGTTAAAATAGTTGATTTAGCTAAAGATTTAATACGACTTTCAGGTTTAAAGCCTAATGAAGATATTAAAATAGAATATTCTGGATTAAGACCGGGCGAAAAATTATATGAAGAACTTTTAATAGATGAGGTTGCTTTAACTACTACGGATTATGAAAAAATTTTTGTGGAAAAACCTCATTCTTATGATATGGAGTATATTAACAGTTCAATAGACCAATTTAAAAAAGTGATAGAAAAAGATAATATTGATGTAATTAATTTGTTGAAAGAAAAAGTTTCAACTTATAAACCAAATGAAAAATAGATAAAAAATATGTATTGGAAAGGAAGTATTATGGAAGTTAAATTGTTGGATTTAAAAAAGCAGTATAAAACTATTGAAGATGATATTAATAAAGCTATTAAAGAAGTTTTAGAATCAACTAAATACGTTATGGGACCGAATGTAAAAGAATTAGAAAAAGAGATAGCAACTTACTCAGAAGTTAAATACGGTATGGGAGTTGCAAATGGAACAGATGCTTTAATGCTTTGTTTAAAAGCTCTTGGAATCGGACATGGGGATGAAGTCATAACAACTCCTTTTACGTTCTTTGCATCAGCAGAAACTACTTCTGTAGTTGGTGCTACTCCAGTTTTTGCTGATATCGAAGAAGATACTCTTTGCATTGACCCAGACAGTATAGAAAAGATGATAACTGATAAAACTAAAGCAATAATACCTGTTCATATTTTTGGTCAGATGTGTGACATGGACAAGATTATGGAAATTGCTGAAAGACACAACTTATATGTAATAGAAGATGCTTGTCAAGCAATTGGTGCTAAATATAAAGGTAGAAAAGCTTGTTCTATTGGTCATGTAGGATGTTATTCATTTTTCCCTACTAAAAATTTGGGTGGATATGGCGACGGAGGAATGATTGTAACAAATAATGAGGATATAGCTGAAAAAATTAAGTTACTAAGAGTACATGGTAGTAATATAAAATACATACATAGTGCTATAGGTCATAACAGTAGACTTGACGAACTTCAAGCTGCAATACTAAGGATTAAATTTCAATATCTAGAAGAATGGAATAATTCAAGATTAGAAAAAGCTGAATATTATAACAAACTTTTAGCAAACACTGAATTAGTTTTGCCGACAATAAGAAAAAATACTAAACATGTTTTTCATTTATATTCAGTACAGCATAAAGATAGAGATAAAATAACAGCATACTTAAAAGAAAATGGTGTAGCAACAGGAACTTACTATCCTGTGCCAGTACATTTCCAAGAAGTGTATAAACATTTAAATTATAGTGATGGTGATTTGCCGATCTCAGAAGATGCTTGTACAAAAACTTTTGCTCTTCCTCTTTATCCAGAAATCACAAAAGAAGAACAAGAATATGTTGCTATGAAAATTAAAGAGTATTTCAGTTTATAAAAAGTATATATTAATTGGAATTCAGGGGGTTATAATATGAATTTAAAAGATAATTTAATAAATAAGATAAGAACAAAAGATATTACAATAGGAGTTGTAGGATTAGGATATGTTGGACTTCCACTATCTGTAGAGAAAGCAAAAGCAGGATATAAGGTTATTGGGTTTGATGTTCAAGATGAGAAAGTAAATATGGTAAACGAGGGCCATAATTATATTGGAGATATTATAGATGAAGAATTAGAAGTGTTAGTAAAAGATGGTATGCTTAAAGCTACAACTGATTTTTCTTTTGTAAGAGAAGTTGATGCTGTTGCTATAGCAGTTCCTACACCACTTGATAAATTTAAACAACCTGATGTATCTTATGTAGAAGCTTCAACACGTTCTATTGCAAAATATTTACATAAAGGAATGCTTGTTGTTTTAGAGAGTACTACATATCCGGGAACTACTGAGGAGATTGTGAAGCCTATATTAGAAGAATCAGGACTTAAGTGTGGAGAAGATTTCTTCTTAGCTTTCTCACCAGAAAGAGTAGACCCAGGAAATAAAATATATAAAACAAAAAATACTCCTAAAATTGTTGGTGGATGTACACCAGATTGTACTGAAATCGCAGCAGAGTTATATAAGCATGTTTTAGAAGGAGAAATACATACTGTATCTTCCCCAGCTGTTGCAGAAATGGAAAAAATATTAGAAAATACCTTTAGGCATATAAATATAGGCCTTGTAAACGAAATGGCTATCTTATGCAAGAGAATGGGAATTGATATTTGGGAAGTTATAGATGCTGCTAAAACAAAACCATATGGATATATGGCGTTTTATCCAGGTCCGGGACTGGGAGGACATTGTATACCTCTTGACCCATTTTATCTAACTTATAAAGCTAGAGAGTATGATTACCATACAAGATTAATAGAAACTGCAGGAGAAATAAATGATTTTATGCCTGAATTTGTGGTTGATAATGCTATGAAGCTTTTGAATCAAGATAAGAAGGCAATGAATGGCGCAAAAGTATTATTACTAGGTGTTGCATATAAGAAAGATATAGATGATATGAGAGAGTCACCAACATTAAAAGTAATTGAGCATTTAGAAAAAAATGGTGCTGAAGTACTAGTAAATGATCCTTTTGTTTCTAATTTTAAACATGGTGGAAAGACATATAATAGTGTTGATATAGAAAGGACTATTGATGAGGCTGATATTGTAATTATAACTACAGATCATAGTTGTTATGATTATCAATCAATTGTAAATAGAGCTAGAATAATTTATGATACTAGAAATGCTACAAAGAATGTTATGGAAAGTAGAGAAAAAATAAATAAATTATAGAGAAAAATAAAAGAGTATATAAGTAATGCAATTATAAGATTGATGTAAAAATTTTTGATTTATGCTTACTTTATTTACACCTTATTTACTTAGTTTCTTGTACGGAAATTATAAAGGGATAAACAAAGTGTTTATCCTTTCTATATTTGGGAGAGTGAAAAATGGAAAAATTTAAAATTGCAATTATTGGTTGTGGAAGAATTTCTTATAAACATATACAAGGAATATTAGATAATAGAAATGAGATTGAACTAGTTGCCCTTTGTGACATTTCAACTGAAAAAGCAAAAGGTAGAAGAGAAGAATATTTGTCTGAATTAGATAATAGCGAACTTAATAATGAAATATTAATATATGAAGATTATAAAGAAATGCTTGAAAAAGAAGAAATAGATATAATATCAATATCTACTGAAAGTGGATATCATCCAGAAATAGCAATTTATTGTATGGAAAGAAATAAACATGTTGTAGTAGAAAAGCCAATGGCTCTTTCAGTGAAAGATGCTGATAAAATGATTAAAACTGCCAAGGATAATAATGTAAAATTGTGTGTATGCCATCAGAATAGGTTTAACGTACCAATACAAAAATTGAGAAGTGCAATCGAAGATGATAGATTTGGTGATTTGATAAATGGAACAGCAAGGATACTTTGGAATAGAAATATGGGTTACTATGAGCAGGCACCTTGGAGAGGTACATGGGAACTTGATGGCGGAACTTTAATGAATCAATGTATACATAACATAGATTTACTTCAATGGATGATGGGTGGAGAAATAGACACAGTATTTTCAATGGCAGATACATATATCAGAGATATCCAAGGTGAAGATTTTGGAGCTATAATGATTAAATTTAAAAATGGTGCTATTGGTATAGTTGAAGGTTCAGCTTGTGTATACCCTAAAAATTTAGAAGAAACGCTTAGTATTTTTGGAGAAAAAGGTACAGTTTGTATTGGCGGACTTGCAGTTAATAGAATTGAAACTTGGAGATTTGGAGATGAGTTAGACTCAGAGGATGAAATTATTAGGGCTCAAGAAGGAGATCCAGATAGTGTATATGGTTATGGTCATACTCCTTTATTTAAAGATTTCATAGATGCCATTAAAGAAGATAGAGAGCCTTTAATTAGTGGAGAACAAGGGGAAAAAGCTTTGTCAATAATTCTTGCAGCATATAAATCTAGAAAAACAGGATTACCTGTGAAATTTCCTTTAGAAGATTTTTCAACTATGGAAATGATAGATAACATAATTAAATAGTTCGGAGGTAATCAAATGAATTATATTTCAGAGAAAGCAGCTCTAGGTAAGAATATACAAATAGGGAAATTTGTAGTTGTTGAAGATAACGTGAAAATAGGAGATAATTGCATTATAGGGCACAATGTTGTAATAAAAGAAAATAGTGTTGTAGGGAATAATATTAGAATAGATGAAAATACAGTAATTGGTAAAAAACCTATGAGGTCTGTAAATAGTATATTTAAAGACGAGAAAGAATTACCACCATGTCGTATCGAAGATGAATGTCTAATAGGGGCAGGAGTAGTTATTTATTGTGGCTGCACTATTGGAGAAAAGACATTGGTAGCTGATTTGGCAACAATTCGTGAGAATGTAACTATAGGCACTAAAACAATTGTAGGTAGAGGAGTTGCTGTTGAAAATTTTTGTACTGTAGGTAGCTATTGTAAATTAGAGTCAAATGCATATATAACAGCATATTCAACTATTGAAAACAATTGCTTCATCGCACCTTGTACGGTGACATCTAATGATAACTTTGCAGCAAGATCTAAAGAAAGATATAGTAACTTTAAGGGAGTTACTGTTAAAAAAGGCGGTAGAATTGGCGCTGGAGCAGTGATTTTACCAGGTAAAGTTATAAATGAAGATGGATTTGTAGGGGCAGGTAGTGTGGTCACTAAAGATGTTGAAAGTAAAAAAATAGTAGCAGGAAATCCAGCTAAAGAGTTTAAAGATGTACCAGAGGAGCAGTTGCTTCAAAATCAATAAAAGTATAGCATTAAACACAAACAAAATAGATATTTTAATATGGAGTTGTTTGATATGTATAATAGTAAAAAAATATTAGCTATTATTCCTGCTAGAGGCGGCTCAAAAGGAATTCTAGATAAGAATATAAAAGAACTAGATGGAAAGCCATTGATTAATTATACAATTGAAGCAGCAAAAAGATCCAAATATATTGACAAGACTATTGTTTCTACTGATAGCGAGAATATAAAAAAAATAGCTGTTGAAGCATTAGCAGAAGTCCCATTTATAAGACCGGCATCTTTATCAGATGATAATGCTAAGTCTATTGATGTTGTAATTCATACGATAGAATTTTTAGAGGAAAATGGAGAAAATTTTGATTTAGTAATTCTATTACAACCAACATCACCTTTAAGAGATGAAAAAGATATAGACCAGGCATTAGAAAATATGATTTTGAGTAAAGAAAATTCCTTAGTTAGTATCTGCGAAGTTTCAGAAAATCCTATATTAATGAGGAGAACTGAAGAAAATAAGCTCAAACCAATATTACATAGTGATTTGACTAATCTCAGAAGACAAAATTTACCTAAATTTTATATTTTTAATGGAGCAATTTATATAAATACTGTAGATATGTTAAAGAAAGAAAAAATATTTGTTAATGATAATACAATGCCTTTTATTATGGAAAAGGAAAAATCAATAGATATTGATGATATTATTGATTTTAAACTGGCAGAGTTATTAATGAAAGAGGAAATAGTATGATGAAGATTGGTAATAAGTTTGTAGGAACTGAAGTTCCTTGCTATATTATAGCAGAAATAGGGGTTAATCATAATGGCAATATTGAATTAGCAAAAATATTAATTGATGAAGCAGTAAAATCTGGAGCAGATGCTGTTAAATTTCAAACCTTTAAAACTGAAAAGCTAGTTACAGAGTATGCTAAAATGGCAGAATACCAAAAAGCTAATCTTAAAAAAGATAGTAGTCAGTTTGAGATGCTAAAAAAACTTGAATTATCCTATGAAGATTTTAGTGAACTAAAAGAATACTGTGATATTAAAAATACTACATTTTTATCGACACCATTTGATATTGAAAGTGCTAAATTTTTAAATTCTATTGGAGTTGAAGCTTTTAAAGTAAGCTCTGGAGATTTAACTAACATTCCATTAATTGAATACATAAATAGTTTTAATAAACCAATAATTATATCAACAGGCATGGCAAATTTTGAAGAAATAAACGATGCCTATAATGTGATAGAAGATAAAAATAACCTTGCAATATTACACTGTACATCAAATTATCCAGCTCCTTTTGATAGCCTAAATCTAAATGTATTAAAAATCATGAAAGAGAAATTTAATAGTATTGTAGGTTATTCTGACCATACAGAAGGCATTATTGTACCCTCTACAGCTGTTGCACTTGGAGCTAAAATAATTGAAAAACATTTTACTGTTGATAAGTCAATGGAAGGTCCGGATCATAAAGCTTCTATTGAACCAAAGGAATTTAAGGAAATGGTTAACAATATTAGAATTATTGAGATGTCATTAGGTTCAAGTGAAAAAGTGATACAAGAATGTGAAATTAGTACAACAAAAGTAGCCCGTAAAAGTATTGTGGCGGCAAGAAATATAAATAAGGGTGATATGATTACCATAGAAGACTTGGATTATAAGAGGCCAGGAACAGGATTAAGCCCTAAATATTATAAGGATTTAGTTGGAATGGTTGCAAACACCGAAATTAAAAAGAATGAGCAAATAGATTTTGAAATGATTAACAATTGATAAAGGAGATCCTATGAATAGAAAAATTGCAGTGATAACAGGAACAAGAGCTGACTATGGTTTGTTTTATTATGTTTTAAAAGCTATAGAAGAACATCCTAATTTAGATTTAGAATTAATTGTTACAGGAATGCATTTATGCCCTGAATATGGAATGACAGTAAATGAAATAGAAAAAAATGGATTTAATATTTCGGAAAAAATAGAAACTATATTAGCATCTGATACAGGGGTATCAATGGCTAAAACTGTTGGATTATCAATTGTTGAAATTTCACAAGCATTAAATAGAATTAATCCTGACATTTTAGTAATATTAGGAGATAGAGGAGAAATGTTAGCTGGAGCTATATCGGCTATACATTTAAATATCCCTATTGCTCATATCCATGGAGGAGAGGTTACGGGAACAGTAGATGAATCAGTAAGACATGCAATCACAAAACTTTCGCATATACATCTCCCTGCAAATGAAGATAGTAAAGAAAGAATTATTAAGCTTGGTGAAAAAAAAGAAAACATTTTTGTTGTAGGAGCTCCTGGACTTGATTACATAAGAAATGCAGAGTATTTGTCTAGAGAAGAAATAAACAAACGATTTGCTTTAGATGACTCAGAGTTTATTATTATGACACAACATCCTGTAACAACTGAGAGAGAGCAAGTAAGAAATCAGATAATAGAAACTATGGAAGCTGTTAAAGAATTGAGAAAGCAAATAATAATTAGTTATCCTAATAGTGATAATGGTGGAAGAGAAATTATAGAGATTATTGATGAATATAGTGAAAAATATAGTTTTATAAATACATATAAAAACTTAAGCCAAATTGAATATTTAAGTATTTTAAAGTACGCAAGTGTTATGGTTGGTAATTCATCTTCGGGAATAATTGAAGCTCCTAGTTTTAAACTTCCTGTTGTAAACATAGGAACAAGACAAAACGGTAGGCTTAGAGCCAATAATATAATTGATGTTGAAAATAACAAAGAAGAAATTAAAAAGGCTATTGAATATGCCTTATATAATGAAGATTACAAGAAAATTTTAAATCAATGTGTTAATCTTTACGGAGATGGGAAATCAGGTAAAAGAATAGCGAAGATACTAAATGATATAAAAATAGATAGTAGCTTAATTCAGAAAAGAATTACATATTAGGGAGATTACATGGATAAAATTGTTTTAATAGGTGCTGGTGGACATTGTAAAGTAATTATTGATATTATTGAAAACTCATATAATTATGAGATAGTAGGTGTTTTGGATAAAACAAAAAAAGGGTATATAAATGATACCCCTATTATCGGTAATGATGATGAATTATTACAGCTCTTTAATAATGGGGTAAAAAATGCCTTTGTGTGTTTGGGCGCATTAGATAATTTAATTATTAGACAAAAAATATATAATAAATTAAAAAAAATTGGATTTGAAATTCCTACTTTGATTCATAAAAATTCAATTGTATCTAAATTTGCAACAATAGGTGATGGTACAGCAGTGATGCCTTGTTCTGTAATAAATTCGGGAGCTATTATTAAAGAGAATTGTATTATTAATACATCAGCAGTTATTGAACATGATTGTGTTATAGGCGCAAACTGTATGATTTCTCCTAGAGCAGCTTTGGCAGGAGGGGTAACAGTAGGTGATAATTCTTTAATAGGTATAGGTAGTTCTATCATTCAAGGTGTAAATATTGGATCAAATACAATTATTGGAGCTGGTGCAGTTGTAATAAGAGATATAGAAAATAATGTAGTTGCCGTTGGAGTTCCAGCTAAAATACTTAATAAGAGAGGATAGTTATGAAAAATATAATTGAAAAATATTGTATTGACGAGTACTCAACTATAAGAGAGGCAATGTTCAAGATAGATAGAAATCTTATTGGTGGAACTTTTGTAATAAATGCTACTAACAAAGTCTTAGGGGTAATTACTGATGGGGTTATAAGAAGGGCATTGCTTAAAGGATGTACACTTGAAGATAAGGTTAATGATATATATATAAATGAATTTAAATTTGTAAATAAGGAAACAGAAAAAAGAAAAGTAAAAGAAATTATGTTAGATTATAAAATTAGGCAAATTCCTGTTCTGAATGAAAAAGGGCAGATGATAGATTTATACTTTATAGATGACGTAGTATCTTATGGTGATAAGGATAATTATGTATTTATACTGGCAGGTGGTCTTGGCACTAGATTAAGACCTTTAACAGAAAACATTCCAAAACCAATGCTTAACATTGGAGAAAAACCAATTCTACAGAGAATTATTGAATCCTTTAAGGAATATGGTTTTAGGAATTTTATTATTTCTCTTAACTATAAAGGAGATATAATAGAAGAATATTTTGGTAAAGGTGATAGATTTGGAGTTAATATTGAATATGTTTGGGAGAAGAAAAAATTAGGGACGGCAGGGTCAATTAAATTGGCAGAAGAACTAATTAATAAACCATTTATAGTGATAAATGGAGATATACTCACTGGACTTGATTTTGATAAATTTATCAACCATCACATAGAGAATGATAATGATATAACTGTTGGTGTAAGGAATTATGAAGTTAATATTCCCTACGGAGTGCTACTTACAGAGAATGATAAAATCACTTTTTTAAAAGAAAAACCTACATATAATTATTACATAAATAGTGGTATTTATTCTGTTAACCCTGATATGATTAAACATATACCATATGAAAAAAGTTATAATATGACAGACTTAATTGAAGATATTATGAAAAATGAAGGAAATGCTGGAGTGTATCAAGTTACAGAATACTGGACAGATATTGGGCAACATGAAGATTTTAAAAGAGCAAATCAAGAATTTCATAAACATATATAATGGAGGTAGACATGGAATTAAAGGGGAAGAAAGTTTTAATTACAGGATCAGAAGGATTTATAGGAAGTCATTTAACTGAAAAATTAGTATCTCTCGGTGCAGAAGTTACTGCATTAGTGCAGTATAATTCCTTTAACAATTGGGGATGGATAGATACGTTAGATAAAAAAATTGTAGATAATTTGAATGTTGTTACTGGGGATGTTAGAGAGTATGATGGTATAAGTAAAATTATTAAAGGACAGGATGTTGTTTTTCATCTGGCTGCTTTAATTGCTATTCCATATTCATATTTGTCTCCAATGGCATATGTACGAACTAATGTTGAAGGAACAACAAATGTTCTTGAAGCATGCAGAGAATATGATATTGAAAAAATAGTGCATACATCTACTAGTGAAACCTATGGGTCAGCTTTGTATGTTCCTATTGATGAAAAACATCCTATGCAAGGACAATCACCATATTCAGCGTCTAAAATAGGGGCAGATAAGATGGCAGAAAGCTTTTATAGATCTTTTAATATGCCTATTGCTACAATTAGACCTTTTAATACATATGGACCTAGACAATCTGCAAGAGCAGTAATTCCAACGATTATTTCTCAAATTTTAGCTGGGAAAAGAGAAATTAAACTTGGTAGTTTGACACCAACGAGAGATTTCAATTATGTAAAAGATACAGCAGAAGCTTTTATCAAAATTGCTGAAAGTGATAAAACTATAGGTGAAGTTATAAATGCTGGGTCAAATTTTGAAATAAGTATAGAGAACCTAGTAAAAGAAATTATAGATATTATAGGTGAAGACGTTAAAATTTTATGCGATGAAGATAGATTAAGACCTGAAAAAAGTGAAGTGAACAGACTATGGGCTGATAATAAGAAAATAATTTCTTTAACAAATTGGAAACCAGAATATACGCTAAGAGAAGGTTTGGTTGAAACAGTTCAGTGGATAAAAGAGAATATGAAATATTTCAAGACAGATATATATAATGTATAGATTCGTATCTTAACTTTGATAAATGAAAAAATTAATAAAAAATAATAAAGTGGGTGATTATATGATACCTTTATGTATACCTGAAATAAGAGGTAATGAGTGGGAATATGTAAAAGAGTGTATTGATACTAATTGGATATCTTCAGTGGGTAGTTATGTTAACCTTTTTGAAAAAAGATTCCAAGAATATTTAAAAATTAATAAGGCTATAGTTACTATGAACGGTACTGCTGCACTTCAATTAGCTCTCGAGACTATGGGAGTAGGAGAAGGCGATGAAGTAATAGTTTCTTCAATGACTTTTATTTCTCCGGTAAATACTATAAAATATGTTGGTGCTACACCAGTTTTTGTTGATTGCTGTAGAGATACGTTTGTTATGGATGTAGAAAAAATAAAGGAACTTATTACTGAAAAAACAAGAGTTATTATGCCTGTACATATATATGGCCATCCTGTTGATATGGATGCTATCATGGAAATTGCAGAGAAATATAATTTATATGTAATAGAAGATGCAACAGAAGCTTTAGGATCTAAATATAAAGGGAAAATGGTTGGAACAATTGGGCATATGGGTGCTTTCAGCTTCAATGGAAATAAACTTATTACTACAGGAGCAGGAGGAATGCTTGTAACAAATGATGAAAACTACGGAGAAAGAGCTAAATTTTTATCTACACAAACTAAAGTTGTTTTAGATAACAAAGCATTTTATCATCCTGAAATAGGGTATAATTTTAGGATGCCTAACCTATTAGCAGCTTTTGGAGTAGCTCAACTTGAAAATATTGATGAGTACCTAAAAATAAAAAGAGAAAATGCTAAATATTATAATGAAATTTTAAAAGATGTAAAAGGAATAACTGTTCCAATGGAAAAAGAATGGGCAGAAAACTGTTTCTGGCTTTATTCAGTAGTAATTGAGGATGAATATCCTTTGAGTAGAGATGAATTAATACAAAAATTCGAAGCATGTAGTATACAAACTAGACCGTTTTTTATGGCAGTGCATAGTATGCCACCATTTAAGGATAATAAATGTGGAGATATGAGTGTTACTGATGAATTAGTTGCAAAAGGTCTTAATTTACCAAGCTCTGTATCATTAACTAAAAAAGAAATTGAAGAAATTTGTAGTATTATTAAAAAATATAATAAATAGAATGATGGAGTAAAATATGCTTAAACAGTTAAGTGTAAAATTATATAATAATAAACTTGTAAAAAGTGGAATTTGGTATACTATAGGTAATTTTTTTATACAAGGAATATCATTTTTAACAATAGGGATATTTACCAGATTATTAAGCACTAGTGACTACGGGATAATAACACTTTATGGCACATGGCTTTCTATAATTACAGTGATATCTAGTTTGGGTTTAGAATCTTGTGTTAGCAGAGGCAAATTTGATTATGAAGGTGAATACGATGATTTTTTATCTTCTACGCTTTTATTAGCAACTATATCATTTGGAGTAGTTTTTATAATAGTATTGTTGTTCAAGGCTCAGTTTGCAGCAATTTTTTTTAGAAAATCTATCTCGGAAATTACATTAAATGATAAGATACTTGTTTTGTTTCTTGTTTTTCAAAGTTTTTTCTCATTTGTAATTAATTTTTGTAATACAAAATTCACCACGCTGTACAAATATAAAAAATATTTGACTGTAGCGATTACTAGTGCTTTATTAAATGTAATACTAGCAATAATATTTATTTATAATTTGAATGAAAATAAATATATGGGCAAAATAGGTGCAGGGGTAATTATTGCAGTTATTCTAGGTACAATTTTATATTTTAACACAATAGTTAAAGGGAAAATACAGATTAGTAAGAATTATTGGAAATATGCATTAGCCATATCGATACCACTTATTCCGCATAGTTTATCATCAATTATTCTAGCACAGTTTGATAGAATTATGATAAATAGCAATAGTGCTAGGGGTATATACAGTTTTGCATATAATATCGGATTGATTTTGACTGTTATATGGGCGGGATTAAATAAAGTGTGGGTTCCTTATTTTTTTGAAAATATGAAATCTAAAAATTATAATGATATAAAAGAAAAATATAAGTACTATATTTTCCTTTTTTCGATGATAACTTTTATGATAATATTTATATCACCGGAAATAGTGAAGATAATGTCACCTAGTTCATATAGTGATGGATTAAGTATAGTTCCAGTTATAATTATTTCTAACTTTTTCATTTTTTTATATAGTTTTCCTTCTAATATGGAGTTTTATGAAAAAGAGACAAAATATATTTCTATAGGTACTTTTATGGCCGGATTCACTAATATTGTTTTGAATATGGTATTTATTCCAATGTTAGGCTATAAAATAGCAGCATGGACAACATTAGCAGCGTATATACTTCTTTTTATATATCATTATATTATAGCAAGTAAAATATCAAAGATAAAAATTTTTGATATTAAATACTTTCTCTACAGTATAATTTTTGTAACTTTTATTAGTCTGATTTTTTATATATTTAGAAATGATTGGATTCCAAGATATTGTTTTGTTTTTTCAGTATTCTTTATAATAATATATAAATCCAAAGATTATATAAAAAAATATATAGCAAAAACTTAAAAACCAGGAGAATTTATATGATGGCAAAAATTATATATAATAATAATAATAATAAAATTTTGCTCGCAAATGACGAAAATATACAATTAGATAAATATATAGAAAATACTGATATTGATAATATAGCTTTTAATTATCTTAGAAATCTTGAAATTCAGCAGATTTATAATGAAAATCTTGAGGATTTATATGTATATGACGGGATACCACTATATTATTTTGAGAGACCATCACTTTATCTTAAATTAAAGCATATGCTTACATGTTTTATACTAGTGAAAAATATATTAGATGATATAGATGATGAAATTTATGTTGAAACAGACGACGATATAATGTTTGATATATGTAAATATATCTTTAAGATTAGATGTAATTTATTAGCGTATAATTCACGTGAAAAACAAAAAAAGCATATTGTAGGAAAAGTGTTTTTAAGACAAATAAAAGGGTTCCATAATTATTTGAAGTTTAAAATTAATAAGAGTAAAAAAGAAAATATTCTAGTAATTTCAAATATAATAAATGTGAATTATATAAAAAAGCACAATATAAATCAATTGGTTGATACACAAATTGGCAGTGTTATAAATGTGCTGAATAATTCATTTAATATTATAAATTTGCAAGGGTTGTTTAATCTTGATTATATTGATAAATCATTAAAATATAAAGAAGACTATGTTCCTTTTGAATCCTTTATATTATACAAGAAGTTCTTTTCTAAAAAAATTCTTAAAAATAGTTTTCTTAAAAATAATTTAAATAATATAGAATTATTAGATTTTTCATATGATAATTATGATTTCAAAGAAGTTATAATTAAATACATATTTAATAATATAGAAAATAAATACTTAGAAGATTTAAAGGAAATTCTTGCTGCTGAACAATTCATCAAAAAGCATAAAATAGTTAAATGCATTGTTACAGATGAAGGGGATAGACCAAGATGTTTTATTGCAGCGGCACATAGAATGAAAATAAAATCTTATGCTCTTCAACATGGAGTAATAAATGACACTTCTCCTGCTTATACAATAATTACTAAATATAAAAAGAGTATTATTCCTGACAACACTTTTTTGTGGGGAGAAAAATATAAGAAAATGCTAATGCAAAACACAAATTTATATAATAATGATAATTTATTTGTTGTGGGTCAAGTAAGAACGGATTTATTAGTTAACAATAATAAAGTAACGAAACAATATAAAGATAATAAAATTAAAATATTATATGCTACACAGTATTTTAAAGATTTGTTAATACAAGCAACTGATATGTTATTTCAAGCATTATCTTTATTAGAAAAAGAATATGAACTGATAATTAAGCTTCATCCGGCAGATAACTATTTTAGTATTTATGAGGAAATGATTAGTAAATATAATATAAAAAACGTTAGAATTGTAAAAGATGAAGATTTATATGAACTTCTCAATTGGTGTGATACGGTAGTAAGTGTTCATTCTACAGTTATTGCTGAAGGAGCCCTCCTTAAAAAGCCATCAGTGTGCATAAAATTACCAAAATACGATGATGCTGCAAGTTTTATAAAAGATGGATTATCTGTAGGAGTTAAAAATAAGTATGGATTGAGAAACTTTTTTGAAAATATAGATAAATATGAATTTGACGAAAAGTTTAATAACTATATAGAAAATAATTTTTATTGCGTTGATGGTAATGTATCTCAAAGAATAGTTGACTTAATAAAATAATTACAAAGGAATAACTTGGAGGTTAAGATGGAGTTTTTTACAGACTTAAAAGAATATATGGGCTATTTAAAAAAAAGATTATTTATAATTCTCGGCTTATATTTTTTCATTGAATTATTTATATTTATGCAGTTATGGACTACTAATAAGTTTATGTTCATTAGTAGTATATTTATTACCTTATATATGATTGTTAGTATTTTTCTTTGTTTCAAAGATTTTGAAACTACAATAAAAGTCTATGTGCTATCTATACCTATAGTTCCAATACTTTTATATTTATGTTTTAGATTAGGCATTGTTTGGGTTGGTACTGGAGTATATTGGTTATATTTTATTTTGTTTATTGTAGGTACATTTAAAGCATACAAGAAAAATGAAATAGACTTTGACCAAATATCTTTTAAAGGGAAGTATAGAAGAGTTTTAATAATTTATTCTGTGCTAACAATAATAAGTATGATTTCGTCTTTTTTAAGCTATAGTAAGATTGAATCTTTTAATTTAACATTATTGGCAATAGTTTCTATTATTTTGATTAGTTTGATTTTATTATCGTATAAAGGAATGAATAGAAGATTTATTGAATCAATAATAACATATTTATGTATAGGAGTTTCTATATCATCTATACCTGATATAACGGTTTCAGTATATAGCTTGATTTTTTCAGGGAATAATATACATTTATACGGTGTTTTAGGAAGTAATTTTATGCTAGGATATACTATTATTATATTGCCGTATATATTATATTTTGCAGTAAATAAGAATATTTGCAATAGATACAATCAGATTTTCAAAGTATTGTTACTGATTGAAATCTTGAATTTATCAACTCAATTATCTAGAGGAATTTTATTAACAGTATTTATATGTATATTGTTAATAATATGTATAGATAGAGAAAATTTTAAAAAGTATTTGCTGGTTTCAATTATTATTTTTACTTGCCTAGGTTATAATGTTACTCATAGATGGGAATTTAATCAAATTAAAGATGATATAAAAGTAGAAGGCATTCAATTTATTATTGAGGATGAAGGGATATTATCTAAGATAGCTCAACAATTTAAAAGTAGACGACCTATCTGGATTGTAGCTACAAATATGATAGAAGATAACCCCTGTTTTGGTGTTGGTTTAGGTAGTTTTAAGTATAGATACTTATATTATGGTGGAAGTGAATCAAGACTTTATATTGATTCTCATAATATTTTTCTAAATGTAGCTACGGAGCTTGGATTGATATTTGCTTTAGTTTTATTTTCTTGCTTGTTTATATTTTTATTTACTAGTTTTATTAAAAATTTAAAATTCAAAGAGTTTGCAAGTATTATATTTCCTGGAATAATAGGTATAATTTCTTTGCTTGTATACGGTAATATAACAGGGCAAGCCTTTATTACCTCAACATTTCCTGTGAGTATAGTTCCAGTATTTGTTTTTACAGTTGTAGTTACTATTATTATTAAAATGAATTCACTAAGGGAAGGAGAATAAAATGAAAAATGTTTTGGTTATAGCATATTATTATCCACCTAAAGGTGGTGCAGGAGTGCAAAGGACTTTGAAATTTGCAAATTATTTATGTTATATGGGTTACAATGTTAGTGTCTTAACGGTTAAAGAAGAAAGTAACGGTATAATAGATAAATCGCTTAATCAAGGAATAGAGGAAAGAATAAAGATTTATAGGACAGATATAAAAGAAACAAATGTAATAAGTACAGTGAATAATTTATTATTCAGTAAAAAGTTAAGTAATAATGTGGTTGACAGTAGTAATTCTCAAGATGAGTTTTTGCATTTAAACAGTATACAAAATAAAATTAAAAAAAATATAAAACATATTGGGAAAAAAGTGTTTTTAGATGTTTATAATTTAGTGTATATACCTGATGATAAAAAAGGATGGATAGATTTTGCAGTTGAAGAAGGTAGAAAAATTATAAAAGAAGAAAAAATAGAAGTTATATATACAACTTCGTGTCCTTATTCTACACATTTAATAGGATACGAACTTGCAAAAGAGATACCTATTAAATGGATTGCTGATTTTAGGGATCCGTGGGTGAGTAATCCATTTATTAAAAATGGGCCTATACTAGAGAGGATAAATATAGGATTAGAACAAAAAGTTGTAAAGAAATCTGATAAGGTTATTAGTGTTAGTAAGCCTATAATTGATAATTTTATTAAAAGATATAAGAAGGAAGATAAAAATAAGTTTGGTATTATAACAAATGGATATGATGAAAAAGATTTTATTAGTTTAAACCTTTCCTTAGGAGAAAAAAATGAAAGGTTTTTAATATTGTATAATGGTGCTTTATATGGAAGACGATCACCTGAAAAGATATTGAAAGCAATTGATACATTAATAAAAACTAATAGAATAGATAAGGAAAAAATAAGAATTAAATTTGTAGGTGAGATAGGGAAAGAACATATGAATATAGTTAATTATTATAGTTGCAAATTCCCTGAAGTAGTAGAGCAACAAGAGTATTTACCTCATGAAGAAAGTTTAGAGCAACTATGTATGGCAAATGCACTTTTGCTGATAATTGATGAAGGTGAAGGAAGTGAAGGAATATACACTGGTAAAATATTTGAATATATTAGAACAGGAAAACCAATTTTGGCAGTTGTACCAAATGGAGTGGCTAGAGATTTGATTTTAGAAACTAATACAGGTTATGTTGCTTATCCTTCTAGAATAAATGAAATAGAAAATATAATATATAAAGCGTATTCTACATTTGTTTTGGGTGATATTGCTATTGAACCTAAATGGGATATAATAAAAAAGTATAGTAGAGAAAAGCTGACCAAAGATTTAGTTGAAGTTATGAATGATATTAAATAAAATTCAAACAAAAGGTGATATAGTATGAGAATTTGCTTTTTAGGGGATGGAAATAGCGTACATATTAAGAGGTGGTTATCCTTTTTTAGAAATAAAGGGTATGATGTTCACCTTATAACATTTTCAACAGTTGTATATGAAAATATAACTGTCCATAAAGTAGGAAAACATAATATAAATCAGAATGGTGGAAATTGGAAAAGCATATTTAGTACTTTAGAAATAAAAAAAATATTAAAGGAAATAAAACCAGATATAATTAATGCTCATTACGTTACTAGTTATGGTTTTATAGCAGCATTGACAGGAATTAAACCTTTAGTGATTTCAGCATGGGGAAGCGACATACTTGTAACACCTAAACAAAATAAGTTCTATAAAAATATAACAAAATTTACATTAAATAGAGCTGACTTAATTACATCAGATTCGGATATTATGTCTAAAGAAATTAATCAGCTTTCTAGGAGTAAAACTATTACTGTTCCTATGGGAGTAGAAAAAATACTTTGTGATTTTGAAAGAAAAGACAATATTAATGAAATTAAGATATTAAGTTTGAGGACATTGAACAAGAATTCTAATATTGATACAATAGTAAAATCTTTTTCTAAGATTGTAAAAGAATATAAAGATATGACATTAAAATTAATAATAATTAACGATGGTCCTGAGAAAAACAATATTAGAAATCTTATTGAAGAATTAGGTATTTGTGAGGACATAGAAATGAAAGGTTTTGTTTCAAGAAAAGAACTTTTAGATTTAATGATTTCATCACAGATATATATATCTATTCCTACTTCTGATTCTACATCTGTTACTTTGTTAGAAGCTATGGCTTGTGGCATTCCAATTATTGTCTCAGATTTACAAGCAAATAGAGAATGGATTGAAAATAGAATCAATGGATTGGTACTTAACAGAATAGATGAAGAAGTTCTTTATGAAAATATTAAGAGTATTATTAACAACAATAAATTAAAAGAGGATTTCTTTAAAATTAATAGAGATATAATTTTAAAAAGAGCTATTTGGGATGATAATATGGAAACGGTAGAAAGAGAGTATTTATCTCTCTTAAAGAAATAATATGAAAGTTATAGATATATAGATTAATTAATAATTTGTATTAGTATAAATCAAGTATTACAGCGAAAACACTATAATACGATAGAATGGAAGGATGAAAACATGAAAATACTAACAATAGTAGGAGCAAGACCACAATTTATAAAAGCGGCGGCAGTTTCTAATGTTATTAGAGAACAACATGATGAAATATTAGTACATACAGGTCAGCATTATGATGATAATATGTCAAGAGTATTCTTTGAAGAACTTGGCATTCCAAAACCTGATTATAACTTAGCCATAGGATCCGGAAATCATGGAAAGCAAACTGGCGAAATGCTTATTAAACTTGAGGAAATATACTTAAAGGAAAAACCCGATTTTGTTTTAGTATATGGTGATACTAATTCTACACTCGCTGGAGCTTTATGTGCCAGTAAATTGCTTATTCCATTAGCGCATATAGAAGCTGGATTAAGAAGTTTTAATATGACAATGCCTGAAGAGCAAAATAGAATTCTTACTGATCATTTATCAAATATTTTGTTTGTTCCTACTTCTTCTGCTGAAGAAAATTTGAAGAAAGAAGGTATAGATAAAAAAGTTTATAATGTTGGAGATGTTATGTATGATGCTGTACTAAATTTTAAAGAGTTATCAAAACAAAAATCTAGTGTTATAAAAAAACTTGATTTAAAAGGCAAAGAATTTATATTAACAACAATACATAGAGCAGAAAATACTAATTCTATAGAAAGATTAAAAAATATAATAGAAGCTTTAAATGAAAGTGATAAAAATATAGTTCTTCCTCTACACCCAAGAACAAAAAAGTATATTGAAGATTATGGACTTGAGTTTAACAAGAATATTAAAGTAATTGAACCTGTTGGCTATCTTGATATGATTGCCCTTGAATCCTCAGCAGAAAAGATTGTTACGGATAGTGGTGGAGTTCAAAAAGAAGCATTTTTTATGGGAAAACCATGTATTACAATGAGAGATGAAACAGAGTGGATAGAGACAGTAGAAAACGGATGGAATATTATTGTTGGAACAAACAAAGAAAGAATTTTAGAGTCAATTAGAAAATTCAAACCAACTAAAAAAAGAAAAGATATTTTTGGAGATGGAAAAGCAGCTGAAAAAATATTGAAAATTATTAATCAAGGTTTATAGATGCTTTTAATATATTAAAATTTAAAAAGTTTCGAAATAAGAACTTGAAAAAAGTATTAGACAAGTATCTTTTATGTGGAACAAGAGGAGATATAATGATTGAAAATAAATTAAAGACAGTTTCGATTATCGTTCCATGTAGGAATGAAAAAAAATATATTTCACAATGTATCGAGTCTTTTATACATCAGTCTTATAATAATTATTATTATGAAGTCCTTGTTTGTGATGGTATGTCTGATGATGGAACTAGAGATATTATTAAAGAGTATGAAAAAAAATATGATAATATTAGATTACTAGATAATCCTGGTATTACAGCACCAAAAGGGATGAATGTAGGCATAAAAAATTCGAATGCAGACATTATAATTATTTTTGGAGCACATGCTTATGCTGATACATATTTTATAGAAAATAACGTAAAGGCTTTAAATAAAGAAGCTAATATAGGGTGTGTAGGTGGACCAATAGAAACAATAAATGAAAATAAAGTAGGTAAAGCTATTGCACTAGCAATGAGTTCACCTTTTGGAGTTGGAAACGCTTTATTTAGGTATTCAAAAAAAGAAATATATGTTGATACTGTTGCTTTTGGAGCATATAAACGAACTGTGTTAGATAAAATAGGGTATTTTGATGAAGAGTTGGTCAGAAATCAAGATGATGAGATGAATTTTAGAGTAACAAAAGCAGGGTATGAAATATTGCTATCTCCAACTATAAAATCTAAATATTTTAGCAGAGGCTCTCTAAAAAAATTATGGACACAATACTTCCAATATGGGTTTTGGAAAGTTAGGGTAATGCAAAAACACGGTAAAACAGCATCTATTCGTCATTTAGTACCGTTATTATTTGTATCAGTGAATATATTGGGTGCCATATTAAGTCTTTTTAGTACAGTAGTTTTTTACTTATGGCTTACGGAGATAGCATCATATATCATGTTAGATTTGTTCTTCTCATATAAACAATCAAAAGAAAACAAAGATGTTTTTGGAAGTATATTTAAAATCTTTCCTATATTACATATAAGTTATGGATTAGGTTTTATCGAGGGTTTATTTTCATTTTATATTTTTAAATCAAAAAATAATATAGGCAAAAATACAAAATTATCAAGGTAACTAGGAGGCAATTATATGTCAAAAGAATGTAAAAGAGAAGAGTTTTTACCATATGCACTACCATTAATTGAACAGGAAGAAATTGATGAGATGGTGGATACACTAAAATCAGGATGGGTATCAAAAGGACCCAAAACAGTGAAATTCGAAAAAATGTTTGCAGAATTTGTAGGTGCTAAGCATGCTATTGGGACTAATAGTGCTACTGCAGCGCTTCATATGGCTCTTGTAGTAGCTGGAATTGGGCCTGGTGACGAAGTTATCACAACACCTTTTACTTTTGCATCTACAGTAAATACGATAATGCATGTGGGAGCTACTCCGGTATTTGTAGATATCAATGAAGATACATTATGTATAGATGAGGAAAAAATAGAAGAAAAAATTACTGAAAGAACTAAAGCCATTGTTCCTGTCCACTTTGCTGGACATGCTTGTAATATGGATAAAATTTTAGAACTAGGCAAAAAATATAACTTATTAATTTCAGAAGATGCAGCTCATGCAGTTTATACAAGATATAAAGGTAAAATAGTTGGTGGCATTGGAGATATAACATCTTTTAGTTTTTATGCAACTAAGAATATATGTACAGGTGAAGGTGGTATGATTACTACAAATGATGATGAAATTGCTGAAAAATTAAGAGTAATTAGTCTGCATGGTATGAGCAAAGCAGCTTGGGGAAGATACAGCAAGGGTGGTTCTTGGAGATATGATATCGAATATCCTGGCTATAAATATAATATGACAGATATGCAAGCAGCACTTGGTATACATCAATTAAATAAAATAGAAAGAATGCAAAGAAGAAGAGAAGAAATAGCTAAAGCCTATAATAATGCATTTTGTGAACTTGATGGAATAATAATACCGAAAGTTGCTGAGTATTCAAATCACCCTTGGCATTTATATACTATTAGAATAAATGAAGAAAAACTTAATATAAATAGAGATGATTTTATAGTTGAATTAAACGATGAAAACATTGGCACAAGCGTACATTTTATACCAGTACATCTGCAACCTTATTATAAAGATAAATTTGGCTACAAAGAGGGAGATTATCCTGTTATAGATGCTGTATTTAATAGTATTTTATCATTACCACTTTATCCTAAAATGAGTGATAAGGATGTAGAAGATGTTATTTATGCTGTTAAGAGAATTTTTGATAAATATAAAAAATAGCTATAAAATATGTATTAAAGGATGATTTTGCTATAGCTAAATCATCCTTTGTAATTCAAAAATAATAGTATAGTCTTATAATTATTAATTTATATGACAATACTATAATTGTAACGAAACTGTCACAAAAATTAATGTTTAATAAACTATTATAAAAATTGATAGAAAATTTAACTCAAATATCTTATAATATAAATATGTTTTAAAAGGTATTATTTATTTAAAAATATTTAGTTAAAAATTATGATGTGGAACATGAGGAGATAAGAATGGAAGTAGAAGCGATAAACACAGAATTAGTTGAAAATATTAAATTGAGAGAAAGCCAATTATTTATAAAAAGAATTATAGATATAGTATTATCTTTAATTGGTATAATTGTTTTGTCCCCATTCTTGTTAGTGATTGTACTAGCAATAAGATTAGAATCAAAAGGTTCAGCAGTATTTAAACAAAAAAGGGTAGGTAAAGATGATAAACTTTTTACAATATATAAATTTAGGACAATGATTCAAGGTGCAGATAAAAAGCAAGTTTTAAATATTGACCCTGATAAAGTCGGTGAGTTTATATTTCAAACAGCTAATGATAGCAGAATAACAAAGGTCGGTGCTTTCTTACGAACAACTAGTTTGGATGAATTACCACAACTTTTTAATGTTTTAATTGGGAATATGAGTATAGTTGGTCCTAGACCAGAAATACCAGAAGTTGTTAATTATTACCCTGAAAAATATAAACAAAGATTGAAGGTTTTACCAGGAATCACAGGACTTGCGCAGATTAGTGGTAGAGGCGAAATTGAATTAGAGAAAACTATATATTATGATTTAACTTATATAAAGGAGTTTTCTGTAGTTAATGATTTGAAGATAATGTGGAAAACATTTGAAATTGTTATAAAAAAAGAAGGAGCAATGTAAGAGGCAGATGCCTCTTTTTTGTTGCATAATATTTCTTACTTAGAGAAAAATAATAATGAGGAGTGATGTTATGCAATTTTATGATGTAATAAACAAAAGAATAAGTGTGAAGAAATTTAAAAATACAAAGGTAGAAGATGAAAAGCTTGATCGCATGATTAAAGCAGCTATGGCTGCACCTACTTGGAAGAATAAAAGCGCATTTAAATTTATATTAGTAGATGAAAAAAATGTAAAAGATCAAATTTCTAATTGTGTAATTAATAAAACTAACGAAGCGGCTAATTCCATAAGAGAAGCTCCACTTATAGCTGTAATTGCTTCCGATAAAGAAGAATCGGGTGAGGTAGATGGGAAAGCCATGTATCTTGTAGATAGCGCTATTGCTATGGAACACTTCATACTAGCAGCAGAAAATGAGGGTTATGGAACTTGTTGGATAGCAGATTTAGATGAAAAGAGCATAAAAAGTATTCTTAACATTCCACAAAAATATAAAGTTGTTGCAATGACACCTGTAGGTGAAGCTTTAGAAGAAAAAGAACATTATCCTATGAAAAACATTGGAGAATATTTTTTTAAAAATGAATTTCACAAACCTTATTATTTAAATTGAAAAACTACATTTCAAGAAAATACAGCAAAATTCAAATTTAAATTTTCAAAAGTGTGTTGACAAATATATGAATATATTATACAATTGTATAAATATTAAAAATCAAGCCTTTGATTGGAAGAAGTACTTATTGTGACGTTTATAGCGAGTCGACGGTGGTGCAAGGTCGATAACATAATCATTAAGGAATGGGTCCATGAGGTGTAGGGTGAAATTAAAGTAGCCTGTTCCGTGTCCTCACGTTATAGAGGTAAGATATCGAGTTTATACTCCGTATCTGAATAGAGATTAGATTTATATATAGGTGGTATAGCGAAATATGGCATTTCGTCCTAAAGGACGAGATGCCTTTTATATTTTTACTAATACAAACTTATTTAGATATAAATTTAAAATTGGGTGGTACCGTGAAGACCATTTCGCCCCAACATATGGGTGAAGTGGTCTTTTTTGCGTTGATATATAAGAAAAAGGGGGCTATTAAATTGAAAGAAAGTATTTTAGTAACGTACAGCGAAGAGTTAAATGGGGATAAGGAGACTCCAATAACTTTATATGAAAAATATGTTGGAGAGGATATTGGATTTTTACTTGAAACTTATGATATAGAACATGGTCGATATTCATTTATTGGTAAAAACCCTAGCACTATATTGAAAATGGATAATCAAGATGAAGTTATTGTGAAAGATGGTGAGAAGAAAGCAGTAATAAAAGGTAAAGCTCTTTCAATATTAAGAGAATACATGAAAAATTTTAAGGTTAAAAATACAAGTTCATTACCATTTATAGGCGGAGCTGTTGGTACCGTTGGATATGATGTTATTCGGCAATATGAAAATCTTCCTAATTTAACAGAAGAGAAAATGGATATTCCTCTTATGGAAATGATGATAACAAAAGAAATGATAGTTTTCGATCATCATTTTAACAAAATAATTCTTTTAGTAATTGAAGATGAAAATATAGAAGGAAAAGAGAAAGCACAAATTAAGTTAAAAACAATGAAAGAAATAGTATTACATGGTAAAAATTTATTAAAGAATGTTTATTTTGATAGAAAGCAATTAAATACGGAAACATTGAGCAATACAACAAAAAATGAGTACAAAGAAATGGTTGAAAAAGCTAAAAAGTATATTTTTGAAGGAGATATATTTCAAGTTGTTTTATCACAAAAATGGGAAAAAGAAATTATGGAACATCCTTTTACTATTTATAGAAAGTTACGAAGTGTTAATCCATCACCATATCTTTATTATTTGAATTACGGAGAATATCAAGTTGTAGGAAGTTCTCCAGAAATGCTTGTTAAGCTACAGGATAATAGAATATACACATGTCCTATCGCAGGAACAAGAAAAAGGGGGAAAACAACCAAGGAAGACAAGGAACTTGCAATAGAATTGTTAAATGATGAAAAAGAAAAAGCTGAACATGCAATGCTAGTAGATTTAGCTAGAAATGATACAGGAAGAGTTAGCACAATAGGAACAGTTGAAGTAACTCAGTTTATGGAAGTGAAAAATTATTCACATGTTATGCATATTGTTTCTTTAGTTGAAGGAGATAAAATGCAAAATAAAGATGCCTATGATATTCTTGGAAGATTTATTCCAGCAGGAACACTTTCAGGTGCACCTAAAATTAGAGCTATGGAAATAATTGAAGAGCTTGAAAAGGAAAGAAGAGGAGTTTATGGAGGTGCTGTTGGATATTTTGGATTTGACGGAAATATGGATACTTGCATAGCTATTAGAACAATGATAATTAAAAATGGTATAGCGTATATGCAGGCAGGAGCAGGAATTGTAGCAGATTCAATTCCAGAGAAAGAATTTGAAGAAACAGAAAATAAAATCAAAGCATTGATGAGCGTTTTGGAGGTGTAATAATGGTATTACTAATAGATAATTATGATTCATTTACATATAATTTATTTCAATATATAGGAGAATACGATGATGTAGAAATTGTTAGAAATGATAAAATAACGATTGATAAAGTTAGGAAAATGAACCCTGACAAAATAGTAATATCTCCCGGTCCTGGTACTCCTGATGATGCTGGAAATTGTATAGAAATAATAAAAAATTTTTATAAGGAGAAACCTATACTTGGAATATGTTTAGGGCATCAATGTATAGTAAGAGCTTTCGATGGTGAGGTAGGTTACGCAAAGGAACTTTTTCACGGTAAAACTAGTAATATAACGCATAATTCATCAGGTATATTAGAGGACGTACCTAATCCAACGAAAGTTGCAAGATATCATTCTTTAGCTGCAAAAGAAGAAACTTTACCAAAAGAATTAATTATTTCAGCGAGAACTGAAGATGATGAAATAATGGCAATTGAACATAAAGAATATTCTTTGTTTGGATTTCAATTTCACCCAGAATCAATTTTCACGATAGAAGGTAAAACAATGATTAAGAATTTTATGGAGATATAATATTGGTGAGGTAATAAGTGAATATTTACGGTTATTTATATTTATAAAAAAGGGGAGAAAAATAATGATAAAAGATGCAATGGAAAAGTTATTAAAAAAAGAAAATTTAACTATTGATGAAATGATGATGTCAATGGATGAAATTATGAATGGTGAGATTTCTGACATTGTTATCTCTAGTTTTTTAACAGCACTAAAAATCAAAGGTGAAACTATTGAAGAGATTACAGGCGGAGCTATGAGTCTTAGAGGGAAAATGGATAAGATAGAATTAGACAATTGCAAAACTATAGATACCTGTGGAACCGGTGGAGATAAATCAGGTACATTCAATATATCTACTGCATCAGCTTTTATTTGCGCTGCAGCAGGGTGCATGGTTGTAAAACACGGTAATAGATCTGTTTCAAGTAAAAGCGGAAGTGCTGATGTTCTTGAGAAACTAGGGGTAAAAATAGATTTAAAAAAAGATGAAGTAAAAGAATGTATTGAAAACGAAAAAATCGGGTTTTTATTTGCACCAGTTTTTCATAAAGCTATGAAAAATGTTGTGAAGACAAGAAAAGAACTAGGATACAGGACAATCTTTAATATTTTAGGACCTCTAGCTAATCCTGCTGAAGCTGATTTTCAAGTGTTGGGCGTATTTGATCCTAAATTGACAGATATTATGGCAAATGTACTAAATAATTTAGGTGTAAAAAGAGCGCTTGTAGTATATGGTATGGACGGTATAGATGAAATTTCACTTAGTGATGAAACGAAAATTACAGAATTGAATCAAGGTAATATAAGAACATATTTTGTGAAACCTGAAGATTTTGGATTAAATAGATGCAACAAGGATGAACTAGAAGGAGGTTATGCTGAGGAGAATGCAGAAATTATAAAGAGACTATTGAAGGGAGAAAAAGGACCAAAGAGAGATATTTTACTATTAAATAGTGGAGCTGCCTTATATGCATATGGTAAGGTTAACTCTATAAGAGATGGAATAGATATGGCTAGGCATATAATAGACGGTGGAAAAGCTTTTGAAAAATTAGAAAGTTTCGCTGAATATACAAGGAGGTTCTAATGATTCTAGACAAAATTGTAAAGAAAAAAATAGAAACTTTAAATAGTACAAAATTTCCATTGATAGATGAATTTTTAATGGAAATAGATAATTTAGATGCTGTACCAAGTTTTTATAAAGCACTTAGCAAAGAAGGGCTATCTATTATAGGTGAAGTAAAAAAGGCATCTCCGTCTAAGGGACTTATAAATGCATTTAATGAACCTGAAATTTTTGCAAAACAATACAATGATGCCGTTGATGCTATTTCGGTTTTGACGGAAGAACATTTTTTTCTAGGTAGCCCAGAGTATTTAAGGCGTGTTAAAGAAGTAACTACAATACCTCTATTAAGAAAAGATTTTATTATAGATGAAAATCAAATATATGAAGGAAGAATTCTTGGTGCTAGTAGTATATTGCTAATTGCCTCAATTTTAGAGGAGAATAGATTAAAAAAGTTTCTAAAAATTGCAAGAGATATTGGACTTGAACCTTTAGTAGAAGTTCATAAAGAAGAAGAGGTTTATAAAGCACTTAATTCTGGGGCAAGAATAATTGGAATTAATAATAGAAATTTAGAGGATTTCACTGTTGATTTAAATACTACAATGGAATTAAGAAAGCTTATTCCAAAAGATATTATAGTAGTTAGTGAAAGTGGAATAGATAAAAAAGAAGATATAGCTCTATTAAAACAAGGAGATATTGATGCTGTTCTTGTAGGGGAAAGCTTTATGAGGTGTAATAGTATTTTTGAAAAAGCAAAGGAGTTCAAAGAAATTTATGGTAACTAAGATAAAAATATGCGGACTTAAAACTGAAAGAGATATTGAAATTATTAATAAGTATGATGTTGATTATATTGGCTTTGTATTTGCAGAAAGTAAAAGAAAAGTGACTAAAGAAAAAGCTAAAGATATGGTATCGAAGTTAAGAAAAGATATAAAGGCAGTAGGTGTTTTTGTAAATTCCACAAAAGAAGAAATAAATGAAGTTGTTGATTTTTGTGGTTTAGATATTATTCAGCTTCATGGCAAAGAAACTACTGAATTTTCAAGTTGTTTTGATATTCCTGTTTGGAAGGCATTTTCTATTAAGGATAAAGCTTCTCTTATAGAAATAGGTAAATATCATGAAATCAATGGGTATTTATTAGATGGGCTTAATCCAGGTTCAGGTAAAAGTTTTGATTGGAATATTATAAATGGATTTTCAAAAGATCACTTTACTATATTAGCAGGCGGATTAAATTCTATTAATGTTAAGACTGGAATCGAGTTAGTTAAGCCAGCTGTAGTTGATGTAAGTTCTGGTGTTGAAGTTGAGGGAATTAAAAATGAAGAGAAAATAATTGAATTTATTAGGAAGGTGAAAAGATATGGAGAACAATAGAAAATTTGGAGAATTTGGTGGACAGTACGTTCCAGAAACAGTAATGACTGCGTTAAAAGAGTTAGAAGAAGGATTTATAAAATATTGTAAAGACGATAAATTTAAAGAAGAGTATATGTACTATTTAAATGAATATGTTGGTAGACCTTCTCCCTTATACTACGCTGAAAGTATGACAAAAGCTTTAGGTGGTGCAAAAATATATTTAAAAAGAGAAGATTTAAATCATACAGGAGCACACAAAATTAATAATGTTATAGGTCAATTACTGCTTGCAAAAAAAATGGGTAAAAAGAAAGTTATAGCCGAAACTGGTGCCGGTCAACATGGTGTTGCTACAGCTACAGGAGCAGCTTTGTTTAATATGGAATGTACAATTTTGATGGGTGAAGAAGATATGGAAAGGCAGAAGCTTAATGTTTTTAAAATGAGACTTTTAGGTGCAGAAGTTAAGGGAGTTACGTCAGGTACAAGAACTTTAAAGGACGCAACAAATGAAGCTATTAAAGAATGGGTACGATGTGTTGAAGATACTTTTTATGTTATTGGCTCTGTTGTAGGTCCTCATCCTTATCCATCAATGGTAAGAGAATATCAGAAGATTATTGGTGAAGAGGCTAGAGAGCAGATTTTAAAAAAGGAGAATAGATTACCTGATAAGATAGTGGCTTGTGTTGGTGGTGGAAGTAATTCTATGGGGATATTTGCTCCTTTTATCGATGATAAAGAAGTAGAACTTATAGGGGTGGAAGCAGCTGGATTAGGCATTGAAACTGGCAGTCATGGAGCAGCTATGCAAGAAGGAACTACAGGTATATTGCATGGTATGAAGACTCTACTTTTAGTGGATGATAACGGCCAAATCATACCTGCATATTCAATATCAGCTGGATTAGATTATCCTGGGGTTGGACCTGAACATGCTTATTTGCAAGCAATAAAAAGAGCAAAATATGAAGCAGTAAAAGATGATGAAGCGATAGAAGGTTTTCATTTTTTATGTAGACAAGAAGGTATAATTCCAGCACTTGAAAGCTCCCATGCCATAGCTTATGCAATGAAAATCGCACCTGATATGAAGAAAGATGAAATTCTAGTAATTAATTTATCAGGACGTGGAGATAAAGATGTACATACAATAGCAAAATATTTAGGAGAAAAGGATATGGAGGTATAAGGATGAATAGAATAGATGAAAAATTTATAAAATTAAAAGAAGAAAATAAGAAAGCTTTAATTACCTTTCTAACAGCAGGACACCCAACTATAGATAAAACCGAGAGGCTAATATATGCTCTTGAAAAAGCTGGCTCAGATATTATAGAAGTTGGTATTCCTTTTTCAGATCCTTTAGCTGATGGACCTGTTATTCAAAAGGCTTCACAGCACGCAATTGATAATGGAATAACTCTGCGGGCAATATTTGATTGTATAGAAAGGGTTAGAGAAAATTCAGATATTCCTTTGTTATTTCTAGTATATTATAATTCTATATTTTCTTATGGAATAGAGAAATTTATAAGTAAATGTACGGATATAGGAATTGATGGCCTTATTATTCCAGATTTACCTTTAGAAGAACAAGATGAAATAATGCCATATATTGCAAATAGTGATATTGCTCTTATTCCCTTTGCAACCCCAACATCAGGAGAGAGAGTAAAAGATACAACTAAGAATATGAAGGGATTTGTATATTGCGTATCTTCTTTGGGAGTTACAGGTATGAAGGATAGTTTTTATAATAATATTCAGGAATACTTAGAAAAAGTCAGGAAACATACAGATATGCCATTAGCTATTGGATTTGGGATTAAATCAAAAGAGGATATTAAAAGATTTGAACCTTTAGTTGATGCAGTTATAGTAGGAACAGCTATAGTAAAGTGCATTGAAGAGAGTAATGGAGATACTGAAAAAGTAATAGAGTTCGTTAAGAAATTAAGATAATTAATTTTAAAAAGATGTAATAAAGATTTTGAGAGAATAATAAAGAATCGATGTTCAATGTAAAATTGGCATTGATTCTTACTTTTTATATGTATAAGTTTTTTATATGTTGACTTTCTTTGATGTTAAAATTAGAATATATAAGATGGGGGTGGATGTATGCAAAAGAAATTAGAAATACATAATTATATGGATGAATTATATTCAGCAAACCCTATTCCAGGAGGAGGAAGTGCGGCTGCACTAACAGCAACTACAGCAGCTTCTCTTTGCGGAATGGTTTTTAGTTTAACTATTAACAAAAAAGCTTTTAGTAATTTAACTCCTGAGATTAAAAATAGATTTATTAAAAATAATGAAAGTTTAATTAAATTAAAAGATGAAATTTTAATTTTTATGGACAAAGATGGTGAAGCTTTTATGAGCTTAATGAATGCATTTAAGTTACCAAAGACATCTTATGAAGAATTAGAAAGAAGAAAAGAAGCTATTCAAAAAGGTTATGAAGAAGCTCTTCAAGTACCTCTTGAATTAATAGAAAAGATAATTAGGATATATGATTACATTTTTCTAGCAGCAGAGCATGGTAATAAAAATGTAATATCAGATGCAGGTGCAGCGTGTATATTGTTGCATAGTGCAATTGAAACATCCCTTTTAAATATTAGAATTAATTTAAATGGAATAAAGGATGAAGTATATTTAACAAAAATAAAAAATACAATTGAAGAATTTAAGCAGAAAAATGATTTGAAGAAAATTGAGATATCCAATTTAATTGATGAATTTTTATAAACTTAAAACTGGAGAATAAAATGTACAATGATTTTGAAATAGCTTTAGATGAAATTGATATATTATTAAAACAACCTATACATACAACTTTTAAGATTGTTGGAATTAAAAATATACTTAAAAAATACAATTTTGATGGTAATAAGAAACTATCGGAAATATATTTAAACGCAAAGGAAAATAAGAAAAAGAATGGGATAGTTTATACTCCCATTGAAATTGCAACTTTTATGGTTGAAGAAATTATTACTGCTGTTGATATTGTGAAAAATCCTTTTATTAAAGTACTTGACCCAGCTTGTGGCTGCGGTAATATCCTAATCCCAGTATTTAATCATTTAAGAAAAATATTCATGGAAAATCTTTTAGATATTAATAGCAATAATAAAATGGACTTACATGTAGAAGAGATTAATGAACATATATTAAGAAATAATTTGTATGGGTTTGATATTGATGCTATTCCATTAAAAATATTAAGGGTAGATTTATTTCTTTTAACTGGCGAAATTATTAATGATAACTTGTTATTAGGAGATTTTCTCTTAGATGATTATGAAAAAAAATTTGATATAATTGTTGGGAATCCTCCATATATTGGTCATAAATCTGTTGATAAAGAGTATCATAATAGCCTAAAGAAAGAATATAAGAATATTTTTAAAGGTAAATCTGATATTTTATATTGTTTTTTTCAAAAAGCTATACAGATTTTAAGTAAAGGAGGAAAACTCTGCTTCATTACTTCTAGATATTTTATGGAATCACAGAGTGGAGAAGGATTAAGAACTATACTTAAAGAATATTGTTCTATATACAAAATAGTAGATTTTTATGGTATCAGGCCCTTTAAAAATACAGGAATAGATCCTGTTATTTTGTTCATTGAGAATAAAATGGATTCTACTAATGCAATCCAAATACTAAAGCCAAAAAAAATTGATAAAATTGGAAGAAAGGCATTTTATGAGTCTTTATTTTATGGAAACAAAGAAGATATTAAATCTTTTTATATAAATAAGAATTTGCTTAATAACAAAAGATGGATTTTAAGAGATGAAGCAGAAAGAGAAATAATAAGAAAAATTGAGGAAAAAAGCTTTACAACACTGGGTAATATATGTAAAAGTTATCAAGGTATAATAACTGGTTGTGATAAAGCATTTATTGTTACAAAAGAAGAAATTGAAATGTATAATTTAGAAAAAGAAGTTTTGAAACCTTGGATAAAAAGTAGTGATATTAACAAATTTGGAGTAAATACATCTAATAAGTATATTATTTATTCTGATAAAATAAAAGATATTGATGAATTCCCTAATTGTATTAATTACATAAAAAAACAAAAGATAAAATTGATAGAAAGAAGAGAATGCAAACGAGGAGTAAGACAATGGTACGAGCTACAATGGGGTAGAAAAGAAGAAATATTCGACAAAAGCAAGATGATTTTCCCTTATAAATCTAATAGTAATAGATTTGCATTAGATAAAGGAAAATGTTTTTCAGCAGATGTATATGCACTTGAATTAATAGACAATGTACCTTTTTCTTATGATTATTTGTTATTCTTATTGAATAGTAAGGTATATGAATATTATTTCATGAGTTTTGCCAAAAAATTAGGAGATAATTATTTTGAGTATTATCCTAATAATCTTTTGAAACTTTGTATTCCAAGTATGGATAAAATAGATATTAGTAATTTTAATGAAGAATTAATTTATGAATTCTTTAATTTAGAAGATAAAGAAATTGATATAATAAATTCTTATTTTGAATAAAAACCCAAAGCTTTTATTAAAAGCTTTGGGTTTTTGTATATAATAAGAAAAAATGGACATAATCAAAATAATTGGAGAAATAATTATTAACAAAAGAAGGAAATAAAAGAATTATATAGAAATACTTATTATAAAGCTTTTAGGGGGTATAGGATGTTTTTGAAATATGAGTATAAAGGAAGGAATTTGATAATTCACTTAAATGGTGAATTAGATCATCATAGTTCAGAGGATATTAGGAATAAGTTTGATGATATTATAGAGAGTAAAGCCTTTAATAACATTATAATTGATTTTTCAAAAGTAACATTCATGGATAGTTCAGGGATTGGAGTTATAATAGGAAGATATAAAAAACTCTTGAACAAAAAAGAAAAAATGTGTGTTATTAATGCTAAAGGTTCTGTAAAAAGAGTGTTTGAATTATCTGGTATGTTTAAAATAATTCCACTTTACAAAAATCTAGAAGAAGCATTAAATTATCTTTAGCGGGGGGTAAAAATGGATAAGAATAGAATGAAATTAGAGTTTGATAGTTTATCACAAAACGAAAGTTTTGCAAGAGTTGCTGTAGCAGCATTTATTTCTCAGTTAGACCCGACTATTGAAGAACTTACTGATGTTAAAACAGCTGTTTCAGAGGCAGTGACAAATTCAATTATTCATGGATATGAAAGTAAATATGGAGAAATTGCAATTGAAGTTGCAATATCTAAAAATGAAGCTGAGATTTCAATTATAGACAAGGGTAAGGGCATCAAGGATATTGAACAAGCTATGAAGCCTTTATATACTTCAAGGGCAGACTTAGAAAGGTCTGGGATGGGTTTTACAGTTATGGAATCATTTATGGACGAACTTGAAGTGGTTTCAAATATAGAAAATGGAACTACAATAAAGATGAAAAAGATTTTTGAATCAGTAGAGGTTGGAGGAGAAGACTAAGAGAGGAGGATTTAGCTTGATAGATGAGTAAAAAAAATTATGATAATAATATTGAATTAATTATTAAAGCTCAAGATGGCGATGAGGAAGCTTTGTCTAAAGTGGTAGAACAAAATATGCCATTAGTCACAGCTCTTAGTAGAAAGTTTCTAAATAGAGGATATGAATACGATGATATATTCCAGATTGGATCAATAGGTTTAATAAAGGCTATAAACAATTTTAATACAGAATTTAATGTTAAATTTTCTACTTATGCGGTTCCTATGATATTGGGAGAAATTAAAAGATTTATTAGAGATGATGGATATATAAAGGTAAGTAGAAGTATAAAATATACTGCTAAGAAAATTCATTTTGAAAAAGAAAAATTAGAGAAAAAATTATGTAGGGAACCACGAATCGAAGAATTAGCTGAGTATATGGGAATAAATAAAGAGGATATAATATTTGCTCAAGAAGCTGTTACTACTCCAGAATATTTGTATGAAACTATTCATCAAGATGATGGAGCGCCTATTTATTTAATGGATAAAATAAAATCAGAAGAAGATGCTTTTAGTATTATTGACAAAATTGCTTTGAAAGATGCTTTAGCTACTTTAGATAAAAGATCTAGACAAATAGTGATATTAAGATATATTAAAGATATTACTCAAGTTCAGGTTGCAAAGATGCTTGGTATAAGTCAAGTACAAGTGTCAAGAATAGAGAAAAGAGTTTTAAAAATGATTAGAAAATCCATGGAAGAGTAGAATTATTAATAATTCTATTCTTTTTTTGTTTAAAAAATGATTATATGCAAATAATAAATTTGTAATAAATAGGAGGTGACAAAAATGATTTCTAAAGAAGAAACAAAAATAAAAAATAAATTTGGTGAAATTTCAAAACAAGATACTCCTAATTCAAAACTTATTAAAAATATAGTATGGGCATTTTGTGTAGGCGGTATTATTTGTGATGTAGGTCAATTTTTTTTAAATTTTTACACTAGAATTGGATTAAATCAACAGGATGCTGGTACAAGTGTAGCCATAACGATGATATTGATAGGAGCCCTTTTAACAGGGATAGGAATTTACGATAAAATCGGTGATTATGCCGGAGCGGGTTCCGTTGTACCTATAACAGGATTTGCAAACTCTATAGTATCACCAGCTATGGAATTCAAAAAAGAAGGGTTTGTTTTTGGTGTCGGTGCTAAAATGTTTGCAATCGCTGGTCCTGTATTGGTATATGGTATTGGTTCTTCAGTCATAGTAGGATTGATATACTATGTGTTTTCATATTTAATTTAAGTAGATAAGTTTATGGAGTGATTATAAAATGAATAAAAGGATTGGAAAGCAAACGTTATTATTGAATTCATTGCCAAAAATTATAGCAACTACAAGTATAGTAGGTCCAAAAGAAGGAAATGGACCTTTAAAAGAATATTTTGATATTATTTTAGATGATGATTTAAATGGGCAGAAAACTTTTGAAAAAGCAGAAAGTTCTATGTTAATTAGAGCTATTAACGAGACAATATTAAAAGGTAGAGTGAGTTCTGATGATGTAAATTATATTTTCTCTGGTGATTTGCTTAATCAGTTGACAGCTACTAATTTTGCCGTACGAGAGACAAACATTCCTTTTATTGGATTATATGGTGCTTGTTCTACTATGGCAGAATCAATTAGTCTAGCCTCTATTTTTATAGATGGAGGATACGCAAACTATACAATGGCCGCAACTTCATCTCATTTTTCATCAGCAGAAAGACAATTTAGGTTGCCATTAGAAATGGGAAGTCAAAGAGCACCTTATTCTCAGTGGACTGTTACAGGTGCGGGGTCTATGCTATTTGCAAAAGAAGGTGAATATCCTTATGTCAAATATGTTACCTTAGGCAAAATAAAAGACTATGGAATCCAGGATACCAGCAATATGGGAGCGGCTATGGCACCGGCAGCAGTAGATACAATTAATCAACATTTTATAGATACTGGTAGAAAACCGGCAGATTATGATTTGATTGCTACAGGCGATTTAGGGGCAGTAGGAAGAAAAATAACTTATGATCTTTTAAATGAATATGGATATGATTTAGGCAAGGGTTATATTGATTGTGGAGAAGAAATATTTGATTGCAACAGACAAAAAACTAATGCAGGAGGAAGTGGCTGTGGCTGCTCAGCAGTTGTAAGTTGCGGTTTAATATATAAAAAGTTGTTAGAAAAAAAACTCAAAAAAGTTCTATTGGTTTCTACAGGAGCATTGATGAGTACAACTTCTTCTTTGCAAGGAGAGTCAATTCCTGGTATTGCTCATGCCATAAGTATAGAGTTTGGAGGTGAAGAAAATTAGTGATTATATAATGGCTTTTTTGATAGGCGGAACGATTTGTGCGATAGGACAAATATTAATAGATAAAACCAGTTTGACACCTGCAAGAATTCTTGTTCTTTTTGTTACTTTAGGTGTTATATTAGGAGCACTTGGTATATATGATGTTGTTGTAGAATATGGAAAAGCTGGGGCGACAGTACCATTGCCGGGGTTTGGATATAATTTAGCTAAATCAGTTATGAAAGAAGTGGATGAGGCAGGCTTTATAGGTGCATTTACAGGTGGAATAAAGGGTGCAGCAGGAGGTATAAGTGCTGCTATTGTATTTGGATACACAATGGCATTAGTTTTTAATCCTAAGTCAAAAGGGTGATGAAAGTGATAGAAAAGAGGAAAGTCATAGTAGTTACAGATGGTGATAGAATAGCAAAAAAAGCTGTAGAAAAAGCATCCATGAATAATAACTGTAGGTGCATTTCAGCTTCTGCAGGAAATCCAACTAAGATTGATTATAATCTTTTGATTAAGTACATACAGAAAACACCATATGGCCCTGTAGTGGTTATGTTAGATGATAGGGGACATACAGGGAAGGGAAAAGGTGAAGTTATTCTCGAGAAACTATTAAAGAGTAAAGAAGTTGATGTAATAGGACTAGTAGCAGTAGCTTCTAATACAGAAAGGGCAAAAGGAATAGAAGTTGATTGCTCTATTGATAAATTTAAGACTAATATAAGTACTGCAGTAGATAAACACGGCAATGGGAAATTCTCTAAAATATTAATGGGAGATACTATAAATACAATAAAGAAAAATAAAGATTTGTTTGTAGTAGGTATAGGTGATCCAGGTAAAATGGATGGGTTTGATTATATTGAATATGGCTGCCCAGTGCTATCGAAGGCAATTGCAAAAATAATAATGCACAATTAGAAATAAGTAAACCCGACAATGAATTGTCGGGTTTACGTGCTGTTTAAATAATTATTGTATAATTTAAAAGGTTAGCTAGTTTTGACCATTTTGCTGTTGATTTCCTTGAGTAGTATCTCCATTAGGAGTTTCAGGTTCTGGTGCAGGGTTAGCAGGTGTTTCAGATGTACCTTCAGTAGGAGGTTGTTCATCTCCTGTTTGATCTTCGCCTGGTTCTCCTTCTCCAGGTTCTGGTTCAGGTTCTGGTGGTGGTGTATCATCTAGTTCAGTTGGTAATACATACTCTTGGTCACCTAATGTTACTGTAGGTTCATAATCTCTAGTTATGAATACTTTCTTTACTAATAATTCAGGAGGAGTAAATTCTGTAGCAAGTAGATTGTTTTCAGAGTTTACTTCTGCTTCTACATGTATATCATCTTCTTTGTTTGGAACGGTACCAGCTATAAACATTTCTGAATATACCAAACTTCCTCTTGGATCTTGGTAGGATAACTCAGATGGAAGTAAGCCTGACACTCCATCTATTTTAGCATATACAACACCGTCTGGTCTTTCTAATGTTATGTTTTCAAGTCCTTCGTTGGCATAGTTCATTATTGCGCCCCATAATTTAGCGGAATGACTACTATATATTTTCTTTTCATCGGGGTTATCTATCCAGACAGCACCTGAATAATATGGTGTTAAACCACAAAACCATAAATTTTTATTGTTTGTTGAAGTCCCTGTTTTACCTCTAATAGCTACCTTTTGTTTATAGGTGCTCCAAATTCCAGAGGCTGTTCCTCCAGATTGTGTTGGCCCTTTCAATAAATCATACATTATATATGCTGTTTGAGGTGAAATTACTTCTTCAGTTACAACTTTAGTTTCAAGAAGAACTTTACCCTCACTATTTACAACTTTAGTATAAAGTCTTGGTTCGGTATATTTTCCTTCATTTCCGAAAGTTCCAAATGCATTAGCCATTTCGTAAGTGTTAGAACCCCAAGTTTGTTGACCTAATGCAAGTGGAGCAAGTGCTTCATCTGATGGGTCAAGGGTTAATCCAAATTTCTTAGAATATTCAAAAGCAGTACTAATACCCACTTGATCTACTATTTTTGCTGCCACTACATTAATCGAATATTTAAGTGCATTTCTTAAAGTAACATAGCCTTTATATTTTCTATTATCATTTTGTGGCCAAGATGTATCGTTCCCTTTACCATATTTACTAGTAACTGATACAGTAAGAGGGGAATCTTCTATTACTGTTCCAGCTGTAAACATTTTTGTATCGATAGCAGGGGCATAAACAGTAAGTGGTTTAATACTTGAGCCTGTTGGTACTTGAGCATCATAAGCTCTGTTGTATGGGTCTGGACCATAATCAAAACGGCCACCTACCATAGCTTTAACTTCACCTGTATGATAATCTACAAGTGTAGCAGAAGCTTGTGGTTGCATATTTCCATCCTTATCTACATACGTGTCAACAGGATAGTATTTAGGGTCATTTAATATTTCTTTAGTTTTTTCTTGAAGATCTCTATTCATTGAACTATAGATTTTTAAATTTCCATTAACTAGCATATTATCTGCTTCATCTTTTGTAAGATTGTATTGTTCCATTAAATCTTTTTCTACTTGATCTACAAGCGGACGAGAATACCATTCATAGTTAAATACTTCTTCAAAGGTTGAAGAGCTTGTTATGATTTTGTTTCCAAGTGAACTTTCAATGTCTATACCTAAAACCATATAGTTATATTCTTCATTTGTTAAGAAACCATCTTCATAAATGTCAGCTAAAATACATTCTTCATCATATTTTATTTTTAACATACTTAAAGTCATGCGTGATGCATCAGCAGTAAAGATTGTATCAGTAGAAATACTGTCTAATTTACTTTTTAAGTATTCAATAAATTCATTTTTATTCATATATTGTTTATCTGTATTTTGGAATATTTTAGTAATATTCTGTGCTGTATCATCATTTTTTAATTTTAATTCTGATAAAGCTAAATTGTAGTTTTCTTCCGTTAATATGTTTTTGCTATATAAAGTAGGCAAATCTTCTGTCATTACTATATTTGATAGTAATTGATTTTCTAAATAATCTACAAGAGTGTCTTCAGATATTAATTTATCAACATCCTCTTGTAAAATAGTTCCCGCTTCAATTAGAAATCTAGAAGTATCTTTTGATAGTATTACTACAGACTCTTTTTTATATAGTTTTGAAACATTGGAATCATAAATATTTCTAATGTTTATTGATGATTCGGGATTTTCAGGATCACTTTTATAATCCATCAAATATAGATTAACTAAATTTTCATCTACAAGGTCAGGATTAAAATCTGATTCTGTAACGGCTTTAGTGTAATATTCTTCAGTTATAAAGCCTTCATTGTATAGTCTGTAAAGATTTCTAGTTAAATTACTATTATTAAGTTCTTCTAATAATTCTGAATATTGAGTTTCTGAAATAGCACCAGTTTTTTTCATAGCTGCAAGAACAGTTTTTGTTCTAGTTATGTATTGAGGTTCTGACTCAGTATCACTCGCAATAGGATACATTTTTTTCTTTGCAGAAAGTGAGTATGGGTAATATACAGATGGACTTTGCGTTATACCAGCTATGAAAGCACTTTCAAGAGTATCCAATTCTAGTGCAGTTTTATGAAAATATTGAAATGATGCTGCTTCAACGCCGATAGCTTTTCCACCACAATAAATAGTGTTCAAATAAGTCGCTAATATTTCATCTTTGTCTAATTGTTGGTCTAATTGATAAGCTAAGTAAATTTCTTGGAATTTTCGTTGTACTTTTTCAGAAAATGTATCACCGGGATCTAGTAGGGTGTTTTTTAAAAGTTGTTGAGTGATTGTAGATGCGCCTTGTAGAGTCCCATCTTTATTTATAACTCCTAAAATATCTTGGTAAAAAGCACCTATAATTCTTTTTGGATCTATCCCATCATGTTCATAAAACCTTTCATCTTCAATGCTAACTATAGCATTTTTTAAGTCTTGTGACATTTTATCGATAGTTATTATTTTTCTTTCTTTCTCAGTTATAATTTTATCCATTTCGTCACCAGCATCATCTAAAATTATAGATGGTTGATCAGTATTAATTACTACGGACATATCTAAATCTGGAGCTGATTTTATCATTGCGATAGTTATTCCACCTGCAATAGCACCAGAAAATAGAATAATTAAAAGTATTGAAAGTAATATTAATTTTAGAGCCATAAAGCGCTTCTTCTTTTTGGGTTTTTGAACGGAATTATTTTCTGTTCCGTTTTGTCCTTTTTCAGACATAAAAAAGCCTCCTTAAATAAATTATATGTTTAAATTATACACTATTTTGTTCTATTTGATAATATATCTTATAAATGATATTAAAGGGTTAAAAAATAATTAAAATTATAAAAAATAAACAAATTGCTGTAGCAATCTGTTTATTCCCAATTAAAAACATAAGGTGCATTTCTGAAATAATCACCATAATTTAGTCCATAACCAACAACAAATACATCGTCAATTTCAAAACATCGATAATCTGGAGTTAAATCAGTTTGTCTTCTGGATGGTTTGTCAAGAAAAACACAAGTTTTAACAGAAGATGCCCCTAACTCTTTCACATGATTTTTAACAAAATTCATAGTAAAGCCTGTATCTATTATATCATCTACTATTAAAACGTTCCATCCTGCAATGTCATCTGCTATATCAGATATTACTTGTACTTCTCCAGAGGAAGTTTCGCTATGGCCATAGCTTGAAGTGGTCATAAAGCCTATTTTAATAGGAAGATCTATATTTCTCACAAGGTCAGCAGTATAAATAAAACTACCTCTAAGCAGTGATAATACATAGATTTTTTCTCCGTTATAATCTTTAGCTATTTTTTCACCTAAGATTTTAATTCTTGCTGTGATTTTTTCTTCAGATAATAGTATATTTCTTTTTTTGTTTTCCATACTAATCCCCCAAACCATAGATATTTACAATATCGCTTATATAGTATAGAATAAAATGAAAGTTGTCAAGTATATGGAATAGTTGACAATAAAATTAAAGATTAGAAAGAGGTTTTACTATGATATATGGAAATGTCGAAGGAATTAGAAAAACAATTATAAATAGACTAGAAGAACTTTACGAATATAAAATAGAAAAAGATGTATTAGTATCAGAAGAAGTGGTGGATTTAATTTGTGAAATTACTTCGATAATTGGCAGAGAAATTAGTATCGCTATTGATAGGCGTGGGAAAATAATTTTTGTAGCAATAGGTGATAGTAGTACAGTTGAACTTCCACAAATTGAATTGAAAGAAAAGAGACTGTCAGGTGTTAGAATAGTTCATACCCATCCAAATGGTATTCCTTATTTATCTGAAATGGATATTTCAGCTATGATGCAAATGAAATTAGATTGTATTGTAGCCGCTGCTGTAAAAGATAATAAATTTTATGCAGGGACAATAGGATTTTGCAAACTAAAAGATGGGGAAATAGTTCATGAAGAATATCCTAAACTAAGTAAGGATAAATTTTTGAATTTTAATTTCTTATATAAGGTAGAAGAAATACAAAAAGATTTTAATAGTACACTTATTGAAGAAAAAGAAATTGAAAAAGCAATTTTAGTTGGAATAGAAAACATGGAAAGCTTGGATGAATTAGAGGAATTAGGAAATGCTTGTGGTGTTAAAACACTTTTTAAGGTAATACAAAACAGGATTAAGATAGATAGTACTTTTTATATTGGTCAAGGTAAAGTGGCTGAAATAGCAGCACTTAGACAAAGGATTGGGGCTAACCTTATTATTTTTGATGATGAATTATCTTCTTCTCAATTAAGAAATCTTGAAATTTTTACAGGGACAAAAGTTATAGATAGAACATCTTTAATTCTTGAAATATTTGCAAGAAGAGCACAAAGTAGAGAAGCTAAGATTCAAGTTGAGCTTGCACAATTAAAATATAGATTGCCAAGATTATCTGGCATGGGAGATGTTTTATCAAGAACTGGTGCTGGAATAGGTACTAGAGGACCTGGTGAAAAGAAATTAGAAATTGATAAAAGACGTATAAGAGAAAGAGTATTTGATTTAAATAAACAGCTCATTAAGATAAAAAACGTAAGGGAAGTACAAAGAGGTAGACGAAATAAAGATAATATTCCTAAAGTATCCATAGTAGGATATACAAATGCTGGCAAATCAACTCTTAGAAACAAAATGGTTAAGCTGTATTCTAAAGATGAGGGTAATTTAGAAGGCAAAAGCGTATTTGAGGCAGATATGCTTTTTGCTACTCTTGACGTAACTACTAGAGGGATAAGACTAAATGATAACAGAGTAGTAACTTTAACTGATACCGTTGGATTTGTTCGTAAATTACCACATGATTTAGTTGAAGCGTTTAAATCTACTTTAGAAGAAGTTGTGTTTGCAGATTTACTGATTCACGTTGTAGATTCTTCATCAGAGAAAATATTAGAACAAATTGATACAGTTAATAAAGTGCTAGAAGAACTGGGAGTTAAGGACAAAAAAATTATTTTAGTTTTAAATAAAATTGATAAAGAAAAAAATGAAAAATTAGTTGGCCAGGTAGAAAGTCTGTATAGTAATTGTCCTATTTTAAAGATAAGCGCTATCAATGAATTGAATTTAGATATGATGATAGAACAAATAGAAAGAAATTTACCTAATAATTTAAAAAAAGTAAAATTTATGGTACCATATAGTAAACAGGCGATTGTTTCATCAATTCATAATAATGCTAATGTAGAAATTGAAGATTTTAAAGATAATGGGACAGAAATAGTGGCTTTTGTTGATAATGAGATTTATAATAAATATAATGAATACATTATTGAAGAAATGTAATAATTAGCATATTAGTGTGTGTGCTAATTATTGAAATTGTGGAAAGTCAAAATCTTGATCAACCTTAGGAGTTAATATGGATAGTAATTTAGAAGAATTAGCTAACAAACTAGAAAATATCAATATAATAAGGGAAGAACTTATAAAATTGAATTTAAATCCAGAGGGAAGGCTTTATTATGAAAATGATGTATTACCTCTATTAAAGGTAATTGAAATCCTGAGTTATTCTTCAGCCAATATTTCAAGGACTGCTTTGGATTTGAATTCAATTAACGTTTCTAAAAGTTCAAAGGTTAAAGATGCAGTAGAAATAATCTATGATTTGAATGATTTAGTTGAAGATGTGTTAGGACAACTAGAGAAAAAAGTACATACATTATTAGCTATTAGTTCAAATTGTTGTGATAAAAAATAATTTTATTGGAGCAAAAATATGAGAGATAATATTGCGAATTATCAAAAGGCATTTAATATCGTTATTAATAAATTAAAAGAGAAAAAGGATATTGTAGCTGTATTAGTATTTGGTAGTATGGTTACAGGGGATTTATGGGAAGGTTCTGATATTGATTTTTTTGCAGTAATTGAAGGTGAATTTAATTATATAAGAAACGTGTATACTGAAGAAAATGGTATAGCAGTTCATATAAAAATCATAAGTAAAGATAAGTTTATAAAGATTTCAAGTAATAATTCCATGGGTGGTTTTTTATACAGGATGATTGTATCCTCAAAAATGATATTTTGTAAGGATAAAGAAATAACAAAGAGCTTTGATAAAAGAAGATATCATCCAGATTTAGATAAACAAAAGTGGGATTTAGTATATTTTTCAGCGTTAATCAAAAATATTGATTTATGTAAAAAGTATATGTTTAATTCGGTTTTCCGTACAGCTTATTGTGAAGCTGTATTATGTATGGAAAAGTATTCTAAATTGTATGTTAATCATTTAGGATACACTATAAGCAAAGATACATTAGGTGTATGTATGAATTTAAATGATAGTTTTAAAATTATTACTGATGATTTTTTTAATAATAAAATGAGGTTAGAAGAAAAGAGTAAAATGATTATTGATTATTTGGAAGAAGATATTATGAAAAACATTAAGGAATATACGGCTACATTATTGAATTATATGATTAGTAAAGATAGCTTTTTAAGTGCTGAAGATATTATGTCTGATGATATTTTTAAAGGATATAATATACATTGCGAACATTTATTAAATAAATTATGGGAATTGGATATAATTAAAAAAGATAAAAGGGATTGTAGTTTTGAAAATACAAAAATAATTGAAGAAAATATATATTTTCTTTAAAGAGATAAAAATATGAATAAAATAAATAAATATAAAATTAAGTTCAGGAAAAACTTACCGAAGTATATTCAGATTGCAAGCCATATAAAGAATCTTATTGACAAGGGACAAATAGAGGACGGCGAAAAGCTAATACCGATTAGAAAATTGTCGAAAATTTTAGAAGTCAATAATGTAACTGTAGTTAATGCTTATGAAAAGTTGGATTCCGAAGGCTATGCAAATAAAAAAATGGGTAGCGGTACATATGCAATGAAAAAAGAAGGAAACAAAAATATTTTAAAAGAATATACGGTTATGTATAAAAAAATTACTAGAGGTAATTTATCAAGTTATATTGATTTTACTGGAGAATCAACCTCCCCAGATTTTTTCCCAGCTACGCCTTTTAAATTTGTTCTTAACAAAGTTTTAGACAGAGATGGAGCTAAAGCTTTTATATATCAAGACGTTTTAGGCTATAGAGGTCTTAGGGAAGTTATCAGTGAATATTTTTGGGACGATACTGTTGATTTAGAGGATATCTTGATAATTTCAGGTGCCCAACAAGGTATAGATATTATAGCTAGAGCATTATTAAATGTTAATGATAACATAATAGTTGAAAAACCAACTTATGGTGGAGCACTTAATGTTTTTAAATATAGAAGAGCTAATATATTTGAAATTGATATAAGAAAAGATGGAATTGATATAGAATTAATGGAAAAAGTGTTGCAAAAGCAAAAAATTAAGTGTTTTTATATGATGCCTTATTTTCAGAATCCTACAGGATATAGCTATTCTTTAGAGAAAAAGAAAAGATTATTAGAATTAGCAGATATTTATGATTTTTATATAATTGAAGATGACTATTTATCTTATCTCAAATATGACGAAGAATTGTCATATAAGCCATTGAAATCTATGGACATAAATGAAAGGGTAATCTATATAAAAAGTTTTTCTAAAATTTTTCTACCAGGTATTAGATTAGGATATTTGATTTCACCTAATAAATTTAAAGATCAGATACAAATGCATAAGATTAATACAGATATTACTACGTCTAGTTTAATGCAAAGAGCTCTAGACCTATATATAAGGGAAGGGTTTTGGAAAAAACATATCGCATATTTAAATTGTGAATATAAAAATAGATATAATTATTTAATAAGCGCAATTGAAAATTCGCTCAGTGAATATATTCAGTGCTTTTCTATTGATGGGGGACTAAGTGTTTATTGTAAAATTAAAAATGGCGTTAGTTCTATTGATTTGTTTAAAGAATGTAGTAAGAATAAAGTGCTAATTACTCCCGGAGTTATATACTATTTGAATCATAATGATGGTTTAGGCTATTTTAAATTAGGTTTTTCAAAGATTGAAAATGAACAAATAGATAAAGCGCTAAATATAATAAAAATGGTATTAGAAAAAGAGAGTGAAAAACTATGAAAAAAGGTTTGCTAAATGTAGATTGGGGAAATATTTTAGACTTTAGTTCAGCAGAAATAAGTTATTTTCTTTTTCTTGAAGGAAAGAATATAGAAACTATATCTTTAATTAGAAATATAGATAGAGGAGAAATTCAGAAACAAATAATTGAAGGTAAAATAAAATATCGATATCTTCTAAAATCAAAGAGACCTATAGATTTGATTAGGGAAATTGATTCGGCACCTAAAATTGATAGAAAACAAATTTTAGAAATGTTAAATGAAAGTAATAAAAATGAGTTGATTTACTTTATTAATGATAATTATGTAGACATGAGTGTTAATGAGAAGATACGTTCAGTATGGATAATAGGCGAATTGAAAGCTTTATATTGTAAAGGAATTTTAGTTAAAGCTTCTGTACACAAATTAGTAAATGTAAGAAGGATGGCTATTTCTGCTATGACAAAGATAAATAATATTTATTTTGAGCAAGTTTTAATTAGAACTTTAAATGATAATAATCCTCAAGTTGTGATGTATTCAATAAAAGGGCTAACTAATTTAAAAAGCTATAAGGCCAAGGTGAAAATTATTCAGATATCAGAAAAATGGAATAAAGACTATATTACTAGAATAGCAGATGATTATTTTAAGGCTATAGAAAGTAAAGATATAATATAATTGAAATGGTTTATTTATAGTTTAACAAGTTTTTAGTCAGGAGTGAATAAATGGAGTATTTAACAATACTAGAAGAAGCTGAAGATGAGTTTGAAGTTAAGAAATCAATTTTTATAGGATATATAAATAGAGTGTCATGTGAAGAAGAGGCTATTCAGTTTATTAATAATATTAAAACTAAAAATAAAGATGCTAGACATAACGTTTATGCTTATGTTATAGGACAAAATAAAGAAATACAAAGATATAGTGATGATGGTGAGCCAAAAGGAACTGCAGGAATACCTATCTTAGAAATATTAAAGAGAAAAAACTTGACAGATGTGGTTGTAGTAGTAACAAGATATTTCGGAGGTGTTTTGCTAGGAACAGGTGGGCTTGCTAGAGCTTACTCAAAAGGAGCTACTATAGCTATTGCAGCAGCGGGTATAGTAGAAAAGGTAATAGGAGTAAAGTGCGAGGTTATATGTACATATGAGTTTTTGGGTAAGATTCAATACATATGTGATATAAATAAGTGGTATATTGAGGATATTCTATATGAGGACAATGTAAAGATATCTCTGTTTTTAGTAAAAGAAGATATAGATATTTTTGAAAATGAAATTAATAGAATTACGTCAGCAAAAGCTAACATTAATGTAGAAAAAGAAAAATACTATTTCAAAAAAGAAAATAGATTGTATTTAGAATGCAATATTTGACCTTTCTTGATAAATTGTTGTATTTATTATAAAATGTATTTGTAGTTTCAAATAAGAACTGCGTAAAACTAGATGTAGTTAACATATTTTAGAATGGGGGATCATAATGTCAGGACATTCAAAGTGGAAAAATATTGCCGCTAAAAAAGGCAAGAATGACGCAAAAAAAGGTAAAATATTCACAAAAATAGGAAAAGAAATTATAATTGCAGCAAAACAGGGAGGGTCTAGTCCAGAGATTAATGCTAGATTAAGGGACGTAATTGCAAAAGCAAAAGCGGCTAATATGCCTGGAGATACAATTCAAAGAGCTATAAAAAAGGGTGCAGGAGAACTAGAAGGCGTAAATTATGAAGAATTTGGATATGAAGGATATGGTCCAGCAGGTGTTGCTATAATGGTAGATATTCTAACAGATAATAAGAATAGAAGTGCTGCTAATGTTAGGTATTATTTTGATAAATACGGTGGGAATTTAGGTGCTAACGGTTGTGTATCTTATATGTTCAATAGAAAAGGACAAATTATAATCGAAAGACAAGAAAATCATGATGAAGAAGAATTGATGATGATTGCTTTAGAAGCTGGGGCAGAAGATTTTGTTGCTAGTGATGAAGTGTTTGAAGTAATTACTGATCAAGGTGAATTTTCAAATGTAAGAGAAGCACTTGAAGAACAAGGATTTGAGTTTTTATCAGCAGAGATAACAATGATTCCAGATGTTATGGTTTCATTAGATATGGAAATGGCTGAAAAAGTTCAAATATTAATTGATAAGCTTGAAGATGATGATGATGTGCAAAATGTTTATCATAACGCGGAATTTCCGGAAGATTTTGAAGGCTAACCCAGTAATAATGCGGTCTCAAGGAAGTACAAGTATTTAAAAAGTAGCGATTTTCCGACATTCTTCCACCGTAATTTTTTTTGGGAGGAAGATTATTTTAATTTAGAGTTAATTAGCTCTAACTTATTTATACTATCTTGTTTTATTTTTCTAGTTAGATGTGTATAAGTATTCATTGTTGTAACACATGTACTATGACCTAAACGTTCTTGAATTTCCTTAATATTTACGTCATTTTCTAGAAGTAGTGTAGCATGAGTATGTCTTAATGAATGAAATTTAAATCGAATACCAAGCTTATGATTAATAATATAGCTTAAATATTTAATATTGTTTGAGGTGATAGGATTTCCTGTTTTATCAGTACATACAAATTTTGAATTGTAGTACTTTTCACCATATTTAAGCTTATTAAGTGCTTGGTATTTTTTCTGTTTTTTTAAACAATTTTGCACTGTTTCTCCAATAAATATTTCACGACAAGAGGATGATGTTTTAGGAGTACTAAAAATCCATTTTTTATCTTTCTCAACTAAAATCTTTTCTATTCTAATAGTACCATTTGTTAAATCAACGCAATCCCAAGTTAAACCACATACTTCTGAAGCTCTCATGCCAGTGCCAAAGCCTAATTGTAATGGAGTATGAAATCTATCTCCCTCAGGGAATCTTTTAAGTATCTTATTAAAGTCCTCGGTACTTATTATTTTTAAATCATCTCTATCTTTTTTTGTTTCATCGAACTTTGGTATTCTAACACCTTCCATAGGATTTATTTTCAGTATATTATATGGGAAAACAGCCATTTTTAAAGAGAGCTTTAGTATGCTATTAATACTTTGAACTGTATCTTTAGAATAATTTTTATCAGATATTTCATTAATAAAGTTTTGTAAAACTATAGGCTTCAGATCAATTAATTTATAATCACTTAGATATGGTAATATCTGATTTTTTATATATCTTTCATATCTCTCCTTAGTTGAGTATTTACAGTTAAGGGTAACATATTCATTAACCCAATAATAAATGTAGTCTTTAAAAATAACATTGCTATCATAGATTTGAGAATCTAAATTTTCATACTTTCTAAGTGCATTATTTAGAGCAGAAATAGCCTCACCTTTTGTAGTGCCTCCTTTTCTTTCGATTTTATTCCTTTTACCATTTACTTTTGCTAAATCAAATGTGTAATACCAGGATTTGCCTCTTTTTCTTATATAGCCTTTCATATATCTTCACCTTCATTTATTTTTTTATTGATATTACATAATATCTTTATATATATTTTCAAATTTATCAACTGTTTCAGTTTTCATTTTTTTAGTGACATGTGAGTAGGTATCCATCGTAATTTGTATTTTACTGTGACCTAATCTTTTTTGAATATCAATAATTTTGGCGCCAGCTTCTAATAATAAAGTTGCGTGTGTATGTCTTAAGCAATGAGAAGAGAAATCTATTTTAAGCTCATATTGTATTACTCTTGTCATATACTTTAAATGGTCCATTGTTATATTAGTACCATTTTCTTTAGTACATACAAAGTTTGAATCAAAATAGTGTTTTCCGTACTTGTTTTTATTGGCAAGTTGAGATTTTTTTTGGGATTTAAGTATTTCTATTAAGGTATTTCCAATAGAGATACTTCTATATGATGATTTAGTTTTTGGCGTTCCAAAAGTCCATTCTCTATGTTTTTTTAATAGAATTTTTTTAACTTCAATAATACCGATATTTAAATCAACACAATCCCATGTTAACCCACAAATTTCAGAAGCTCTCATACCTGTATTGAATCCAATTTGTAAAAAAAGATGATAATAACTTGAAGAGGGGAATCTTTGTAGAATTCTTTTATATTCATCTATAGTAATGGTTTTGATTTTTTTATTCTCCGTAGATGAATTTTTAATTACTGGTATTTTAATATACTTAATTGGATTCTGATTTATATATGCATATGGAGTAACTGCCATTTCTAAAGCTTTTGATAATATAGTTCTATAACTATCTAAACTTGATTTAGAGTATCCTTTTCTACATTGGTTGTTTAAAAATTCTTGTAAAATTATCGGTTTCAAATCTCTTAATTTAAAATAACCTAAATTAGGTTTCAAGTGATTTTTAATAGTACTTTTGTAATATACATAAGAATTATATTTACAATTAATTTTCACGTAATCTTCAAGCCAAAAATCTAGATAGTCTGATACACTAATATTATTTTTAATTGGGACATAGCCTAAAATCTCAAATTCACTAATAGCATTTCTTAATGTTTTAAGGGCCTCCTTTTCACTTTTTCCGCCTTTTCTTTCTATTCTTTTTCTTTTGCCCTCAATATTTCCTATATCAAAATAATAGTACCAATAGTTCCCTCTTTTTCTTACTCCACCTTTCATTTTGTGCCTCCATAATTACCTGTTTTCCCTGGGTTTAAACTTGCTAGTTTAGTAATCTCAAAAACATCTTCATATTTATTTATTAGTTTTTGCTTGGTTTTATTATCCAATTTATCATAGTATAGATTAAAAAAATATTTAAGAGATTTAAACCCAAGCCTATGCTGTATCCTTGTGATATCCATATTTGAATTTATCAGTTTCTTTGCATAGCTATGCCTAAAAGATTGAAAACTCATATCGATAAATAATTCATAGTTTATTAGTTTGCTAATATCCATAGCTGCTCTTTTAGTGATTAGTTTGCCAGTGGTTCTAGTACATATAAATTCTGAAAAAGAGCTATCATAGTCTAAATCTTTTTCTCTTTTTGTTTGATAGTCCTTATGAGCTATTAGAATTTCTTTTAACTTATTTTTTAAAGGTATAATTCTATAGTACTCTTTGCTTTTAAGCGGTTGTAGTTGCCATGTTTTGTTTTTGTATGATATTATATTTTCTACTCTAATAAAATCCCTACATAAATCTACACATTCCCATCTTAATGCAAAAACTTCACTAGTTTTCATGCCTGTATAATAGGCAATGTTGATGGGAACGTAATAATCAGTTCCTTTAGGAAATTTATTTAATATTTTTTTATATTGATTGTCTGTAATGAACTTAATTTGATCTCCTATTTCATAATTTTCTTCACTACCTGGTATTGTAACATCATCCATAGGATTAGTTTTTATATAATTATACTCACTTATTGCAGATTTAAGTGAGGTATTTAATATATCAGATAAGCCATATATTAATGTTTTAGGTAACCGTCTGATGTATATTTTGTTAATAAAACTTTGTATCGTAAATGAAGAAAGCGTTTTTAATTCATAAAGACCTAAATTAGGTACTATAAAATTATTAATTAATTTTTCATAAAATCTTTCTAAATCCATATCGTAATTTTCGCTTTTAAATTTTTCAAACCACAAATCAATGAATTTGATATATTTTATATCATCATTTATTTTTTGAAGGTCATTATTACATTGATTAAGTATTAATTTAAGAGTCTTTAATGCTTCTTGTTTTGTGTTTCCTCCTTTTCGTGTAATTCTTCTTAACTTCCCATTCTTTGTATCAATATTTACGTAATAGTGCCATGCACTATTTTTTTGAAATACTCCATAATTCACAAATATACCTTCTTTCTGTTGCTTAAAGAAATTACATAAATATCTTTTTCTTTATTGATTTTTTATTTTTTATACCTCTCACTAAAGTACTTTGTAAATCCTAAAATCTCTTTAGCAAATTCATTAAAATCCTCTTCTGAAAGATTTTCTAACTCATATCCACAATACTCAATTAATTTTGTATTCATAAGATAAAGCTCGGTTGCTTCTATTGGAGATTCTACTCCGTTAATGCAATATGAGGCTCTTGATTCGTATATATAATCAAGATCTGCTTCTGGGTCTCCTTTAATTTCTTCTACAGCTTTTTTAAGTTCCTCTTTATTCTCCCAATTAGTAACGCTTTTTAAATAGTTCTCAATCTTTTTATTTAATTCTTCTTCACTATAAAAGAAACTAATGGGTACATCGCAAGTGTCGGCTATCTTTGCTAAAGTTGTATAGTTAGGGTATTTACTACCAGCTTCAATATCGCCTATATAACTTTGCGAAAGGCCGATATTGTCTGCTAATTTTTTTTGAGTGTAATTTTTGATTCCTAATGAATTTGCTTTAATTTTTCTTGCTTCTTTAATTTTTTCACCTAGTTCTTTTTTATTTAGTACCATGTGACACCTCCTTTACAACTATTATAACGCATTTAGCGTTATTGTGTCAATAAAAGTAAGAAAAATCTAGAATTTGTAAGTTAAGAAGTGTACAAACTCTTAAAATAATCTTATATAGCGTTAAAAATGGTTTGAGTAATTATATAAAGTTATTATATTATCTTGTTAAGAGATATTAGAAATTGAAAAATAGATTTGCAAGAGCAAATCCACCTTTACTGTAAAATGTAAATTACAAAAAGAGAGGGGGACATTATGACCTTTGAAGAAAAAGTAAAACTTATTCCTTGGTATAAGAAACTACAAATTCTTAGGATTGTAGATGATTTAACGCAACTAGAAGCTGCTGATAAATGTAATACTACTCGGAAAATATTTTGGCTTTGGGAAAAGGGGAAAAGCTATCCAAATAGAAATTCACGTAGATCTATTGCAAAGGCATTTAGAATTGATGAAAAAGAACTATTCAATAGCGTAGCAAAATAAGATTAACTAATAAGATTTTATTTTTAGAAAGGAGTATTTTATGGAAGATTATTTATATACCGTTGATGAAATAGCTAAAATTCTTAAAGTTAACAAAAATGCAGTTTATGATCTAGTAAGAGGTGGGGTCTTGGACGCTTTAAAACTAGGTAGATTAAAAATTACTAAGTATGAGCTTATAAGATTCCTCAAAGAAAATAGTGGAAAGGATTTGACTGATTTAAATAACATAAAAGATTTACAATTTTAACGGTCAAATACTTAACACCTAAGTATGCTGCTATATTAAAATTATTAAAACAACAAAGTATAAAACTTATTAATTACTTGAAGTATTATTTAGTTTTTTAAAAAGTTTAGGTATATCAAAGCCGGCATCTTCAAGATGAGTAATTAAATTTCTAACATTTACATCGTATGTTATGAAAGTATCATTAGTTTTAAAGCTATATCTAATTACGTTAGAATTTTTGAGCATACTTCTATCCATTAGATAATCAATTGATACATCAAAATAATCGGCAAGAGACATAATAGTTGTAATATCAGGGATGCGTTTACCATTTTCCCAATTGCTAATTGCAGTTCTTGTTACACCAAGAATTTTACCAAGATCTTCACCAGACAGTTTTCTACTTAAACGTTCTTCTTTAATTTTTCGACCTAAACCATTTATCATCATTAACCCCTCCAGAACATTATACTTTTATTATAAGATATCTAAATGGTTATATAAACTAATTAACAAACAAATAAGATAAATTTAAAAAAATAATACAAAAAATCTAATTTAATAAATATTTAACAATATTTACATAAAAATGGTTGAAAGTAACAGAATGATAACATATAATGTAAAATAAAGCATTAAATATAAAAAAAACATAAAAGAAAGGAGAAAAAGATTGAACCTTGCAGCTTATAGAAGATTTATAAATGTTAGTCAAAAAGAAATGGCTAAAATAGCAGGTATAAGCCTAACTAGTTACAATCAGAAGGAGCTAGGTAAAAAGGAATTTACACAAACACAAATAGGAAAAATCACTAAATTTCTAAAAGAGAAGATTCCAAATGTGACAATTGAAGAAATTTTTTTCGGTTAAATTGTTATCATTGTGTTAACAAAAACAATTTTAGGAGGTAGATTATATGGATATCAGAAAATTACCGGTATTACTCAAAGTAGAAGAGATGGCAGAAATTTTAAACGTTGAAAACAACTCAATTTATAAGCTTATAGTAATAAACAGGTTACCAGTAGTAGTGTGCTATAATCAAACGATTAGAGTACCAAAGAAAGATTTTATTAAATTTTTGATAAGAAAAGAGGTTATGGTAAGTTAAGAAGGAGGCATATTATGAATCTAACTAAGATTGAGCATAAACATAAAAGAGTGCTTACTACAGAAAAATTAGCAGAATCTTATGGAGTTACAGCAAAGCAAATAAGGAATAATTATTATAGGAATCAAGGTCGTTTTAAAGAAGGAATTCATTTTTTCTGTTTAACAGGCCAAGCATTAAAAGACTTTAAAGATGCGACACCTCTTTCAGAGGTTTTGCAAAATGTAAATAGCTTATATCTCTGGACACTAAAAGGAGCCTTTAGACATGCAAAAATTTTGAACAATGATGCGGCCTGGTACATATATGAGCATCTTGAAGATAGCTATTTTATACAAAATGAACTTATAAAAGATGATTTAAGTCCGCAGCTGCAGCATCTGATCAATTTAGAAGTTCAGCAAAATAAAATGAAAGTGGATTTAGATAGAAATATAAAAGAAACCCAATCTGTAAAAGGCCAGATTGAGATTATAAAAAGTGCGATAATTATAAATCCTCACCAGGAATGGAGAGAAAGTACTAATAAAATTATAGCAAAAATATGTAAAAAAGAAAACAACTATAAAGAGGTAAAAGATGGCATATACAAGGCTCTAGACAGAAGAGCTAAGTGTAACTTAAGAATAAGGCTTAATAATATACGTAAGAAAGCTTTAGTAAGAGGAGAGCCTTCATCTGATATTAAGAAGCTTAATTATTTAGATGTAATAGCTAAAGATGATAGATTAATTGAGATATATCTATCAATAGTAAAAGAAATGGCAATAAAGAATGGTGTAGATGTTGCAGGATATTGAAGGAGGGGTTTAAATGGCAAAATACAGACAAATTCAAACAAGTTATTGGAATGATGGTTTTGTTTTAGATCTTCTTCCTGAAGAAAAACTTTTCTATATATACATCATGAGTAATCCTAAATCTAGCCAATGTGGTATTTATGAATTACCAAAGCAGATAATTAGTATGGAGACAGGCTATGATAGAAAAACTGTGGATAAGTTGTTGATAACATTTGAGAAATATGGAAAAATAAGCTATTGCAATGAAACTAAAGAAGTTCTCATCTTAAACTGGGCCAAATACAATCCACCTAATAATACCAATGTTATTAAATGCATTAATAAAGAGCTAAATGAAGTAAAAAACACACCATTTATAGAGGAATACTACAAAGCAATAGTTAAGCTTAAAATAGAGACTAGAGAGATATTTGAGGGTATAGAGTTAACGTTTTTAAATAATACAGAAGCTGAATCAAGAAATGAACACGAGGATACTGAGAAAACTGAAATGATAAATACACAAGAGAATAATAAGAAAGTTGAAATGATAAATACAGAAGAAAACAAAAAAGCCTGTGAAATGATAGATAAACTAGAGAATAATAAGGGAAATGAAAATAACAACTATAATGATGAAAATAGAGATAACAAAAACATAGATGAAGAAAGTATAGATGAAAATGAAACAAGGAAAACCAATATTGATGATTGGAAAAATTGCAAAGAGCTGAATAATAACAGCTCTTTGCAATATACAAATCAGACTATTAAAAGCCCCTTTATAGGGGCTATGGAGGCCCTACCAAGTAAAGAAGTAATAAGTAATAAAGAAGAATTAATAAGTAATAAACAAAAAAGAAGAAGTAGTAGTAATAATAACTATAGTAATTATAATAACAGGGAAAGTGGAGAAACAAAGGATGAAACAATCAAGGATAAAACAACTGCAACTGCAGCTACTTTCCAAAACGTAATTTTAAAATTTGAGAGAAACATTCATAGAATATGCCCAGTAGAAGAAAATCTTCTTGAATTTTGGTGCAATGAAATGGGTGATGATTTAGTTAATAAAGCAATAGACGAAGCTGTTATGTATGATGTTAAGAATATAAGATACATAGATAAAATACTTAAATCCTGGAATAAGAGTGGAGTTAAACAGGTTATTGAGCTTAAAGAATATAAGAATAATTGGGAACATAACCGCTTGAAAAAGAAAAATAATAACGGGATAGCTCCGTGGAATGGGTATGTTGGTGAACCAGATAGATATGATTTTGATGCTATTGAAAAGAATTTGCTGGGGTGGAACTGATTTCTTTTTCTAAACTCAAAATATTGCTTATATATTTAAATTTGCTTGAGTAGTTAAATTGATTTTTATATTAATTTGCAATGTTCAATTTGCAATTAAGAATGATTTTACAAGGTAAAATCTTTGAATTAATTAAAAGATTTTTGGATAAGGGAGAAAGTGCCTATGAGTTACAACTGGCAAATTGTTAGTTGGTGTGTTAGCAAAAAATATAACCGCTGTTTCTGGAGTATAAAGTGAAAGGTTGGCAGCCAAATCAGCTTTTTAGAAACAACGGTAATATTAATTTAAAAATGGGGTTTTAAAATACTTATATCTAAATACTTGACAGATTTTTGATTTATATACATGAAAGTTAATAAAAAAATAAAAAAGATAGTTTACAAATTTATTTCTGGATATAGAGTGCAATTTGAACAAACTGTGAACTGTGCACCGTGAACTGCAATATCTAAAAGGGTGGTGTTTTTATTGGGAAAAGTTGATATGGAAAAGGTAATCTTAAAAGCCAAAGATGGTGATGAAGAATCACTAAAATTCTTGCTAGAAAAATATAGACCGTATATTTTAAAATTAGCTTCAAGATACACAATACCAGGTTATGATTTTGAAGACCTGGTCCAGTTTGGATATTTGTCTGTAATTAAAGCTATAAAAAAGTACAAGATAGGCAGCCACTCCTATAATGGATATATAATACGAGCGGTACGGAATAATGTATTTGATCTCTTAAGTAAAACGATTAAAAAAAATAATGAAATACATTATATTGATAATTTAAATATTCTTGTGGCAAAAGAACTTACTATAGAGGAGCATATAGTAACAGAAGATGAAATGAAAAGGCTTAATATTGCTTTGCATATACTTAGTGAAGAAGAACGTAAAATCATTAAAGAGTTCTATTGGGATAAAAAAAGCTATAGAGCTATGGCTAGGGAAAATAATTTGGATTATAGGAAATTGATAGGTGAAAAGAATAAAGTGATTGAAAAAATTAGGTGGATATTGGGGGATTGAAGTAGGTAGAAGAGCTATACAAAAATACTGATGTTGTAGTTTGTAACAGTGTTTTTGTATGGTGTCTATTGAGAAAATTTTCCGTATTGTATATAATATAGGAAAAGGTTTTGATGTTATAGGCGTAGTTGTAAAAAATTATACATCAAAGGAGAGAGTTTTATGTTTAAAAATAGTGAATTTAAGGCTTTTATAATTGGATTTATAACGTATTTTTTATTATCAGTTATTTTAGAATTCTTAGATATAAATACTGTAATTGTTAAAACGAGTATTTTTGCTATTATACTAATAATCTATTTTGTAATGAAGTTGTATAAAAAAAATAATAAATAGTAATGTTTTTAAGTTGTGTAATAGTAGTGAAAATTTATGAATAATAAATTTAAAGCATTTTATTTAAAGGGGGATTAAAATGAAGGATAATTATAGAACTACCAAAATAGCACTAATTATTTCTGTAATCTCAGTTATTATTTCTTTAGTGGGCATTACTTTTGCTGTAATGTATTTTAGATTATCAATTTTTAACGGAAAGTCCACAGATAGTGCCACAACATTATTTTGGTGTATGATTTCAATCTTTTTTGCAAATATAACCATGCTTATAATATGTAAAAATAAGTACAAAAAATTGGTTAAGTAAGAAATATCTATTTTAACTGATTTTTTAAGTTGTGACAGAACAGTAAAATATTGTGTACTAAGTAATAAATAAAACATTTAGGGGGAGATTAATTTGAAATACAAATCAATGTTTAGTTGCATTCTAATGCTCGGACTAATTATCATTACTGGTTGTTCCAATACAACGCAAGGTGAAGCGGAACAAGTTGCTACAAATTTTACAACACAGTTTTATAATTTGGAATCAGAGGAATCTAAAGATACTATAGAATCTATAGATAAAATTCAATCTTCTCACGATAAATTTAAAACTATTATGACTGAAGAAGCACTAAATTTATTGTGGGAAAATAGAATGTATGCGAGAAATATTTATTACTGTGCAAATAAAGGATGTAGCATAAAGATTAAGGAAGTAGATTTGAATAAAAGATTTTATGACGAAAAAGAGAATAAGATAGGTTTTGACTACAGTGCAGTGATTGAAATAATTTATGATAATGATGAAATAAAAGAAGTCAAGGAAGAAGGATATGTAGGACTTATTAATGAAGATAATGAATGGAAAGTTTATTCAAATGAAATTACACGATATTCAAAGGTATTGATGGATGAAGACTAATTATAATTCGTGATTTTCACAAACTGTGTCGTGATCGTATAATAGGGGGAGTTTAAATATGAAATATTTTGGATATGCAGTATTAGGATTTATAGTATTTTGGGTTGTTGAATTTTTATCTATAAATATTGGTAGTGCACTTGGTTCAGGACCTAGTGAGGCAGGTCTTGTAGTTAGTGCCATAGCAATATTGTGTGCAATAGTAGTAATATGCACATTAATAATAGTAGATACGATTAAAAATATTCAAAAATAGAAAATCTATAATTTGTTTCGCAGTATTCTAATATTATGTAGTAGATTACTAAGAAACCTATAGAAAGGAATTAGATTATATGCATAAATATATTTATGTTGAAGCAAGTTCAGATGGAGTATTTAGAAATTCTAATCATAGAGAATTAATTGATAAATATAGTTCAGAAGGGTGGAGATTTGTTACTGCTATTCCGACTAAATTTAGTGGATATGGTGTTATTAAAGAATTTGATTTAGTTTTTGAAAAAGAAGAATAATAGAATACTATTAAGTATTAACAATGAACTTCAATACAATGAGGTTCTTTTTTATTACCCAAAAATCTAAAAATATTCAGTAAACTATCTTCAAACTACATATATATAAGTGAATAGCAGTTACTGTGATTTTTGCAGTACCAGAGGAGGTGATCCTATGTATCAAGATTTTGCTAACTTGATTTCAACAGTGGGATTCCCAATCGGAGTAAGTATCTTTTTACTTGTTCGCTTTGAGAAGAAGATTGAGGAGTTAACTCAAGTTCTTACAGAGCTAAAAGTAGTAGTTACTGCTGTTATTGAGGATAAAGAAAGGTAAGTTTAACTTGCCTTTTTTTACGTTGGGGGAGATTTTTATAGTACTGCTTTTGGTCCATATATAAGAAATATAAATCTAGAAATGCACAATGCACAATTCACAATGCACAATTAAGGTCAAGACACTAAAATAGAACACAAAAGAAATTTACAATTTTCAATGTGTAATTAGCAATTGAGGATGATTTTGCTATGCAAAATCTTTAATTGAACTAAATAATTAGCGGTTTTTTTACCTTTCTTCTTTATATCTAGAAAAAGATAAAATTATTTTGGGAAACTTCAGATAAATACATATATATAAGTGAAAGAAGATTTAAGAGAAATATGGAATTATGGATGATTTTCTTCCATTAAGTCAGGAAATATCTAATTATATAGAAGATTCACAGATGAAAGAAGAAAATCATCCATTATTAAAATATGTATTCAAGGCATTAATGCTTTAGATTTTTAGATTCTAATGGTTTAATTGCAAACTGCAAATTGAACATTGCAAATTATTTTTAAAAGGAAGGGTTTTAGCTTTTAATCTTTTAATTGCAAATTGAACATTGCAAATTGCACATTATATTTTAAAAAAGAGGGGGTGATAGATTTGAATATTATAGATACACATCTAAAATTTAACGGTAATTTTAGTAGAGGTAACAAACCTAAATTCCTTGTACTGCATCATGCAGACATAAGCCGCTGCTCTATACAAGATATTCATTCTTGGCATCAAGCAAAAGGGTGGGCAGGATGTGGTTATCACTACTTCATCACAAAGAGCGGAGATATTTACAGAGGCAGAACTGATGATATGATTGGCTCCCACTGTAAGGGACATAATACTAATTCTCTTGGCATTTGTTGTGAAGGTGACTATGTTGAAGAGACTATGCCTGATAAGCAACAAGAAGCTTTATGTGAGTTATGTTGTAGCTTGATGGATAAATACAACATTAAGACTATATATGGACATAAGGAGCTAAGAGCTACTAGTTGCCCAGGGAATAAATTTCCTTTAGATGTAGTTAAGAATAAAATGACTTTAAAAAAAACTTCAGGAGGCTCCAATCCCTACTGTGGGTACCTATTAAGAATAAATTCAAATCATTTCGATGAGAATGTAAGACTGGTACAAAAGAGGCTTGTTGAGTTTGGCTATGATGTAGGAATATGCGGGGTAGATGGCTATTTTGGTGATGATACTTACCTTGCAGTACTCCACTATCAACAAGATCATGGGCTTAAGGTTGACGGTATAGTAGGACCGGAGACTTGGAAAATTCTATTTTAAAAACCAATGTGCAATTTGCAATTGGCAATTTGCAATTGAGGATGATTTTGCTACGCAAAATCTTTGATTAATTAAACAAATATTTTTAAAAATGTATTAGGTTTTTAATGTTTAATGGTTTTATCTTTTAATCTTTTAATCTTTTAATCTTTTAATTGCAAATTGAACATTGCAAATTGCAAATTATCCTTTAAATGAAGGGAGGTGATATTATGGCAGTAGTTTCTCAACCATCAGGAAGTACTTTAGAAATGAAGTATTATGCTGGTAAAGATGAAAATGGAGATAATGTCTACAAAACTCAAAGATACACTAATCTAAAAGTTGCAGCAACTGATGAAGATGTATTTTCCATTTCAAACTCACTAGCAGCATTACTTGAAGATCCAACTATTGAAGTAACTAGAGTTAATGAAGAGTTACTTGAGGAAGAATAGTTATTAAAGATAATGCACAATTCACAATTATCAATGCACAATTAAGATCAAAAGAAATTTGCAATGTGCAATTTGCAATTTGCAATTG
>NZ_JBTVVN010000189.1:0-205 GCF_054819755.1 Clostridium sp. DL1XJH146 | reverse complement strand
ACCATCGGCGTGTTGAAGCTTAACCATCGTGTTCGGAATGGGAACGGGTGTAACCTTCAAGCCATAATCACCAGATTACTTTAATTCACTGTACAACATACAATGAACAGTAAGGATAATTTGATAATAAAAATGGCTCCGCGAAGAGGACTCGAACCTCCAACCTATCGGTTAACAGCCGAGTGCTCCACCATTGAGCTATCGC
>NZ_JBTVVN010000188.1:0-209 GCF_054819755.1 Clostridium sp. DL1XJH146 | reverse complement strand
AACCGCATGCACGGTTTGATGAGGGGAAAGAGGCGAGAGCCTCCGACCTACTCTACCAATGCACAATGCACAATTAAGGAAGAAATATTTTTGCGGAGCAAAATATTTCTGGAATATAATTAAGAGATTAAAAGATTAAAAGATTAAAAGATTAAAAGATTAAAAGATTAAGAGATTAAGAGATTAAGAGATTAAGAGATTAAGAGATT
>NZ_JBTVVN010000187.1:0-229 GCF_054819755.1 Clostridium sp. DL1XJH146 | reverse complement strand
GCATTTTTACGTTGGGGGTGACTGTTGTGCCGAAGAAAAAGACTTTGCGATCAGAAACCGAGCGTTTCAAACATATATTAATCGAAGCGTATCAACGTGGGGAATTGTCCGCCAATATGACCGCAAAAGACATGGTTCGGGAGCTTGCTCATCAGTTAAAACCAATTTTTAAAGGGAATAATCATAAGTAGTATTGGGAGGTATGTATGTCATCGTTTCAACAGCTGCC
>NZ_JBTVVN010000186.1:0-232 GCF_054819755.1 Clostridium sp. DL1XJH146 | reverse complement strand
CACCTCATTTCCTATGACGTGTCTAATGAAGAATGATCATTCCTTACGGCATGCCTAAAGGAGGATAGTCATTCCTTTAGGTGTGCCTAAGGGAGGATGCACATTCTCATGGGCATAAGCTCAGCATGCCCAGGGTTTGACATACTGCCAAGCCTAATAGCGTCTTGGTTTGGCTGGCTCCAGACCCAAAGTGTCGGGCCTTGGCACACCGCTAAGCCTAATTGTGGCTTGG
>NZ_JBTVVN010000185.1:0-234 GCF_054819755.1 Clostridium sp. DL1XJH146 | reverse complement strand
CTACCGTACGATCCGTCTGGTTGATCTGCGGCTGCGGGTTGATGGTCGCGAAAGCGTAGCCATACGTGCCGAGCAGATCGGTGATCGACTTCGTGGTCGACGACAGTTTGGCCGACGAGAAGACATCGCCCTGCTTGAGCTTGATGAGCTTCTCCATCTCGGCCTGCTTGCCGAGCAACTCGCCGGTCAGCTTGATGTCCGAGACCTTGTACTGCTCACCCTCGTGGATGTTCA